>JAKANT010000131.1 GCA_021823635.1 Pseudomonadota bacterium | reverse complement strand
AGCAGCATGCCCGGCGCGGGCTTGGGGCAATCGCAGGATTCATCCGGGTGGTGCGGACAGTGGTAGACGGCGGCCAGCGGCGCGCCGGCCCGCGCGAACTGTCCTGTCATCCAGTCGGTCAGCCGTAGAAAGTCCGACTCGGCATACATGCCGCGGCCGATGCCCGATTGGTTCGTCACGACGACCAGCGCGAACCCGCGCTGTGCCAGCCGCGCGCACCCCGCCAGCACCCCCTCGACGAATTCGAACTCCTCGCGACGAAAGACGTACCCATGATCGCGATTGATCACGCCGTCGCGATCCAGAAACGCCGCCTTCCGAAAAATGGGGTCAGACACCACTTTTTGAAAAATGGGGTCAGACACAAATTTCTGGTTCCTCAAAAAGGTGTCCGACCCCTTTTTGCCCCATTTTTGAAAATGGTGTCTGACCCCATTTTTGGCTTTTGGCATTCGGGAGTCTTCAGGATTGCGCGAGGAGCCACTGCACGTAGGAAGCCGTCCCCTCTTCGACGCTGGCCATCGGCTGCTCGAAGCCGGCCGCTCGCAGGCGGGTGACGTCGGCCTGCGTGAATGCCTGGTACTTGCCGCGCAGCGCTTCGGGAAACGGGACGTACTCGATTCTGCCCTGCGCGACCGCGTCAGCGAGCGAAAGCGGCGCCTGCCCCTGCGCCGCGCGCATCGCGTTGACCACGGCGAGCGCGACGTCGTTGAACGCCTGCGCGCGGCCGGTGCCGACGTTATAGATGCCGCTTGCCGGCCGCTGCCAGAAAAAGAGATTGACCGCGATCACGTCGTCGACGTGGATGAAGTCGCGCCGCTGCTCGCCGTTCGCATAGCCGTGGCTGCCTTCGAAGAGCTTGACCTTGCCCTCGGCGCGAAACTGGTTGAAGTGATGAAACGCCACCGAAGCCATGCGGCCCTTGTGCGACTCGCGCGGACCGTAGACGTTGAAGTAACGCAGGCCGATCACCGGCGCCGAAAGCCGCGGCATGCGCCGGCGCACGATTTGGTCGAACAGGAACTTCGAGTAGCCATAGACGTTCAGCGGCTTCTCGCAAGCGCGCTCCTCGCGGAATTCGGGGCCGAGCCCATACACCGACCCGCTGGAGGCATAGATGAAAGGCACGCGCAGCTCTTGGCACCAGTCGAGCAGCGCCAGCGAGTAGCGGAAGTTGTTCTCCATCATGTAGCGGCCGTCGGACTCCATCGTGTCCGAGCACGCGCCCTGATGAAAGACCACGTCCGGCTTCGGCGCCGCGCGCCGCCGCACCAGTTCGATGAACTCGGCTTTGTCGAGATAGTCCGCGATCTCGCAGTCGGCGAGGTTGCGGAACTTCTCGGCGCGCGTCAGATTGTCGACGGCGCCGACATCGGTCTCGCCGCGCTGGTTCAGCGCCTTGACCAGGTTGGCGCCGATGAAACCGGCGGCGCCGGTGACGACGATCTTCATGACACGCCCGACATCGACTGCGCATGAGCGCGCCCACGCCGGCGTAGCCGTTTGTCATCGCGCGTCGGCCCGCGGTCAAGCTCGATCGCAAAGGCGGTAACGGCTGCGAAAAACGCGGAATGCATGCGTGCCTCCTGACATCAAGTGCTGCCGAATAGCTCGTCGAAGCTCACGGTGGCAGTGCCGAGTTTGCCGACCACGATGCCGCCGGCGCGGTTGGCGATCTGCACCGCCTCCCGCAACGAAGCACCGGCGGCGAGCATCGCGCCCAGCACCGCGATCACGGTGTCGCCGGCGCCGGAAACGTCGAACACCTCGCGCGCCTGCGCCGGCACCGACCACGCGCCCTCATCGGTGAAAAGCGTCATGCCTTCCTCGCTGCGGGTGAGCAGCAATGCCTCGATGCGCAGCTCGCGCCGCAGGCGCTGCGCGCGGTCGTGCAAGTCCGCTTCGCTTTTCCATCGACCGACGACCTCGCGCAGTTCGGCGCGGTTCGGCGTGATCACCCGGGCGCCGGCGTAGCGCGAGTAGTCGTCGCCTTTCGGATCGACCAGCACCGGCTTGCCGGCCGCGCGCGCGAGTTCGATCATTCGCCCGATGTGCGCGAGCCCACCTTTGCCGTAGTCCGACAGCAGCACCAGGTCGTAACCGGGCAACAGCGCTTCATACTCGCCCAGCTTGGCCGCCAGCACCTCCGCTTCCGGCTGGCTTTCGAAGTCCACCCGCACCATTTGCTGCTGGCGGCCGATCACGCGCAGCTTCACGGTCGTCGCCAAGGAGCCGTCTTCGTGCAGGTGCGAGCGGATGCCGTTCTCGGCGAGCAGCCGCGCAATCGCACGCCCCGGCTCGTCCGCGCCGACCACCGTCAGCAGTCCAGCTTGCACGCCCAGCGCGGCCACATTGCGCGCGACGTTGGCCGCGCCGCCCAAACGCTCTTCGGTCTGCCGCACGCGCACCACCGGCACCGGCGCTTCCGGAGAGATGCGCTCGACCTCGCCGAACCAGTAGCGGTCGAGCATCGCGTCGCCCACGACCAACACCCGCCGCGCCGCGAGCGCCTTCACCGAAAAAACGGGGTCAGACACCATTTTCAGGCCACGACTCGCCGCGCCACGTCCAGCACGATGCGCGCCTCCTCCATCGCGGCACGACCCTCGGGCGGTCCGTACTCCCGGGTCGGAATGAAATCGATGTCGCCATAGAAGGCGAGCTCGCGGTCCTTGCGCAGCCGCTTGGAGATGCGTGCGAGCTCGGGCAGCCGCTCTTGCACGTCGGCGGCGAACAAGTGCGACTGCTCGAGCAGCACCGACCCGACGTCGTGCCACTTCGGCGGATCGACGCCGACATGCCGCAGCATCGCCTTCAGCGCCAACTCGACCGACTCCTGCGCCACCTGCACCACGTCCGACCACGCGCCGCGCTGCGCCAGGAAATCGAGCATCTCGGCGCGCACGCCCGCCTTGGCGATGTAACTGCGCGCCAGTTCGTCGGCCGTCATAGCTCGATGCGATCGCCGGGCTTGTAATCCGGCTTCAGCACCCAGTAGTAGCCGCCGCCAAGACGCCGCCTCTGGCTTCCGAGCGCGCGCATGCGGCTGCGCAGCCCTTGCAGGTACTGCGCGAAAAAGGCATCGCGATCGAACAGGATGCGGGCCTCCAAGGTCATGTCGAGAAACAGCGGGCTGCCGTAGCGCACTTCCTCCGGGGTCTTGATCAGCGGCGACAATTCCGCGTGTACTCCCTGCGCGCGCGCGGCGGCGAAGTCGGTCTCGAGGCGCTGTTCGATCGCCTCGAACTCGACGATGCGCGCCCGCCGCCAGACGGGCAGCGGATCGGCGACGATCAGCAAATCGATGTCCGAGTCGAAGCGCATCGTGCCGCGCGCCACCGACCCGTACACGACCAGCGAGACGAGCCGCGCGCCGTACTCGCGCTCGCATTCCTCGCGCAGGCGCTCGATCAGGCGTTCGTAGGTTTCGCGCAGCATCGGGGGACGATTGTACGGGCGGCCAAAGCGCTGCAGCCAAGCCCGCGAGCGAGTGCTCCATCCGGCGCTCCCGCCCATAGAACGACGGCGCCATGCTTGGAGCGCAGGAGTCGTAGTCGGTGCACTAGCGGTCCAGATGCAAGCGGCGTCGATGGCGGCAACGTCCGTTCAGTAATCCGCGCGCGGCATAATCGATCGAACGCGTTCCCTGTGTTTGCCAATGCCGCCATGTCGCGCGCTCAAGCGCTGCAGCCGCTGATCGAGGACGAATACCTGCGTCTGGAGGAAGGCGCGTCGATCAAGCACGAATTCGTCGGCGGGCGCGCGCATGCGATGGAGTGCGCGAGCGAGCGGCACAATCGCATCGCGTTGAACATCGCCTTCCACCTGCGAGCCGCCACCCGTGGCCGTGGTTGCCGCGCCTTCATGGCCGACATGAAACTGCGGCTCGACGAAGGCCCGGCCTTTTACTACCCCGACGCAATGCTCGTGTGCGATGCGACCGACGATCATCCGACCTACAAGCGCGCGCCGTGCTTCATCGCCGAGGTGCTTTCGCCGGCGACCGCGGCTATCGATCAGCGCGAGAAGTGGGCCGCCTACCGCAAGCTGCCAAGCCTGCGCTATTACCTGATCGCAGATTCCGAGCGCGTCGGAGCCCGCGTGTTCTTCCGCGACGCGCAGGGCACCTGGTTTGAGCAGGAGCTCGGCGCCGAAGATCGGCTTCAGATCGAATGCGACGGCGCGCGCATGGTGGTGACGCTGGAAGACATCTACGAGGACACCGGCTTGCCGTTACCGGGCTGACTCTGCGCTGCGGCACGCGCCGCGAGCGGCGAGCGCGAAGCCTCGTCCGACAAACGCCGCCGAGCCGCTGGCCGGGCCTACTCCCACCCGCCGACGCCCAGACCCTGCTCGATCAGCGCGCACAGCACGTGACCGAGGAAGATGTGCGCCTCCTGGATGCGTGCGGTTTCCTCCGCCGGCACGACGATCGGCAGATCGACCATCGGCGCAAGGCGCCCGCCGTTGCGCCCGAGCAAGCCGATCGTCGTGATTCCCCTCGGCTTGGCCACCTCGACGGCGCGGATCACGTTCGGCGAATTGCCGGACGTCGAAATCGCGACCAACACGTCGCCGCTGCGCCCCAAGCCTTCCACCTGGCGCGCGAAGACTTCGTCAAAGCCGAAGTCGTTGCCGATGCACGTCAGCGCCGAGGAGTCGGTACTCAGAGCCAGCCCCGGCAGCGCGCGCCGGTCGCGCACCAGACGTCCGACCAGTTCGGCGGCCAAGTGCTGCGCGTCGGCCGCCGAGCCGCCGTTGCCGCAGAACAGGATCCGGTTGCCGTTGCGCACCGCTTCGGTGGCGGCCTCGGCCGCGGCGATCAAATTCGGCGCGAGCTGGCCGATCTGTGCAAAGGTGCGCGTGTGCGCGGCCAGGGCGGACTCGAACAGTCGTGCGGCGGGGGAGGGCATGTCAGTCGAAATCCAGGAAATGCCGCGTGGCATCGACCACGCGCTGGGCGTCGGCAAGCGCCTGCTCGGCAGCGGCGCGATCGAACGTACGCTCGGGAATCATGTCGATGTCGCCGTAAAACGCATTTTCCCGGTCCCGCCGCAGCCTTTGCGAAATGGCGGCGAGCGCAGGCAGCTCCGGCTGCAACGCCTGCGGAAAGCGCGCCGCGTGCTCCAGCACCACGGCGCCGACATCATGCCAGCGCGGCGGATCCACGCCGACCCAGCGCAGCATGCCTTTGAGCGCCAGTTCAACAAGCTCCTGCGCTTCACGCACCACGTCCGGATACGCTTCCTCGTGCATCAACGCACGAAGTGCGGCCATGCGCTTGCGCGCGCGCAGCAGGTAACCCCGGGCCAGCTCGTCGGCGGTCATAGCTCGATGCGGTCGCCCCAGCGATAGTCCGGCTTCAGATCCCAGTAAGCCGAGGCGCCGGAGCCGATTCTGCGCGCACCCATCGCCTTCAGGCGCGCCGCGAGGTCGTCCAGATACTCTTTGAGCATCCCGTCCGGATCCCACAGCAACTGCGCCTGGTCCGGAAGGTCCAGATGCAGAAAACTGCCGGCGCGCAGTTCCGGCGGTGTCTTGATCACCGGCGCAAGCACCGTCTGCACGCCTGCGCGACGCGCCTCGGCGAGCGCTGGCGCGACCATCGCATCCACGCGCTCGAACTCATCGAGCCTGGCGCGGCGGTCCGGCGCAAGCGGCTCGACGATCAACAGCAGATCGATGTCGGAATCGGGCCTCATCGTGCCGCGCGCCACCGAACCGAACAGCGCAAGCGCCCGCAGCCGGTCACCGTACACGGCGCGGATCGCAGCCGCGGCGGCGTCGACCACT
>JAKANT010000130.1:1674-5826 GCA_021823635.1 Pseudomonadota bacterium | reverse complement strand
GCTCCACCGTCAATCGGCTGTGCGGCTCGAGCCTCGATGCGCTGGCCACGGCCGCGCGCGCGATCAAGGCCGGCGAAGCGGAGCTGGTGGTCGCCGGCGGTGTGGAGAGCATGACGCGCGCGCCGTTCGTGATGCCGAAAGCCGACGCGGCGTTTTCGCGCGCCAATGCGGTGTACGACACGACGATCGGCTGGCGCTTCGTCAACCCGAAGATGAAGGAGCGCTTCGGCGTCGATTCGATGCCGGAGACCGCGGAGAACGTCGCCGCCGACTTCAAGATCGCCCGCGCCGACCAGGACGCGTTCGCGCTGCGCAGCCAGCAACGCTACGCCGCCGCGCACGCGGCAGGCCGCTTCAAGGACGAACTGATTCCGGTCACGCTGCCCGGCAAAAAGGGCGAGACCACGGTCTTCGACAAGGACGAGCATCCGCGCGAAACGACGCTGGAAGCGCTGGCGAAGCTCAAAGGCGTCGTGAAGCCGGACGGCACGGTGACCGCCGGCAATGCCTCGGGCGTGAACGACGGCGCGGCGGCCATCCTGGTCGCTTCCGAAGCGGCGGCGCGCCGGCATGGGCTCACACCGCGCGCGCGCATCGTCGCGGCGGCCGTGGCCGGCGTGCCGCCGCGCATCATGGGCATCGGCCCCGCGCCGGCGACGCAGAAGCTGTTGGCGAAGACGCGCGTCGCGCTGAAGGACCTCGCGGTGATCGAACTGAACGAAGCGTTCGCCGCGCAGGCGCTGGCGGTCACGCGCCAGCTCGGGCTGCCGGACGACGCCGAGCACGTGAACCCGAACGGCGGTGCGATCGCGATCGGCCATCCGCTCGGAGCGTCGGGCGCGCGCATCGCGATGACCGCGATGTACGAGTTGCACCGCCGCCGCGGCCGCTACGCGCTGGCGACGATGTGCATCGGCGTCGGGCAGGGGATCGCGCTGCTGCTCGAGCGCGTGTAGCCGGATACCGGCGGCCCGGCGCCGGCGCAGGCACTAGCCGGTAAAGCCGATCTTCTTGTGCGTGCCGTCGCAAAACGGCTTGTTGTTCGACTGGCCGCAACGGCACAGCCAGGTCTTGTCGCCGGAAAACGCCACGCTTCCGTCGGCGGCCTTTACCTCGAGCGGACCTTCGGCCATCAGCGGGCCGTTGGCCTTGGCGGTGACGCGCACCGGTCCGTCGGCCGCAACGGCGCCGACCTCGGGCTTGGCGCACAGTCCGGCGTCGTTGAAGCCGGCGCGCGTGTGGCTGCCGTCGCAAAACGGCTTGTTGCCGGACTGGCCACAACGGCACAGCGCGACCTGCGCCTCTTGCCGCAGCGCCCGGCCGGCGTCGTCGCACACCGTCACGCGGCCGGTGAACACATAAGGCCCGTCGGGCCGCACCGAAACGCTGTTCGCGCTCATCGCTCCCCCTCAAACTCCGCCCACGCACACGTATTTCAGCACCAGATACTCGTCGATGCCGTATTTCGATCCCTCGCGACCAAAACCGGATTGCTTGACGCCGCCGAACGGCACCTCGGCGGTGGAGATCAGCCCAGTGTTCACGCCGATCATGCCGAACTCGAGCAGCTCGGCCACACGGAACACGCGGCCGATGTCGCGCGAATAGAAGTACGCCGCCAGCCCGTACTCGGTACTGTTGGCGGCGGCGATCACGTCGGCGTTGCTCTCGAACTTGAACACCGGTGCCACCGGCCCGAACGTCTCTTCGCGCGCCACCAGCATGTCGCGCGTGACGTCCGCCAGCACGGTCGGCGTGTAGAACGTGCCGCCCAGTTCGTGCCGCTCGCCGCCGGTGACGATGCGCGCGCCCTTGGCCACCGCGTCGGCCACGTGCGCCTCCACCTTGGCGAGCGCATTGGCGTCGATCAGCGGGCCCTGCTGCACGCCGTCGTCGAAACCGGGGCCAACCTTCAGTTGCGCCGCCTTGGCGGCCAGTTTCTCGACGAAGGCGTCGTAGATCTTGGCCTGCGCGTAGAACCGGTTGGTGCAGACACAGGTCTGCCCGGAGTTGCGGTACTTGGAGATCAGCGCGCCCTCGACCGCGGCGTCCAGATCGGCGTCGTCGAACACGATGAACGGCGCGTTGCCGCCGAGCTCAAGCGACAGCTTCTTCAAAGTCGGCGCGCTCTGCTGCATCAGGATGCGGCCCACGGCGGTCGAGCCGGTGAAAGACAGCTTGCGCACGACGGGGGAGTCGCACAGCACCTTGCCGATCGCGATCGACTGCGATTCGTCCGCCGGCAGCACGTTGAACACCCCGGGCGGCATTCCGGCGCGCTGGGCCAGTTCCGCCAGCGCCAGCGCCGACAGCGGTGTCTGCTCGGCCGGCTTCACGATCACCGTGCAGCCGGCGGCCAGCGCCGGCGCCACCTTGCGCGTGATCATCGCGTTCGGAAAGTTCCACGGCGTGATCGCCGCGCACACGCCGATCGGCTCCTTCAGCACGAACAGGCGCTTGTCGGCGGCGTGGCTGGGAATCGTGTCGCCGTACACGCGCCGGCCCTCTTCGGCAAACCATTCGACGAAACTCGCCCCGTAGGCGATCTCGCCGCGCGCCTCCGCGAGCGGCTTGCCCTGTTCTGCCGTCATGATCTTGGCCAGATCTTCCTGCGCCGCCAGGATCAGCGCGTTCCAGCGGTGCAGGATGGCGGCGCGTTCCTTCGCCGTCTTCGCGCGCCAGGAAGGGTAGGCGCGGCTCGCCGCCTCGATTGCGCGCGCCGCGTCGGCCGGGCCGCAGTTGGCGACCTCCGCCAGCCTGCCGCCGTCGGCGGGGTTGGTGACGGGGAACTTGCCGGCGGCGCCGTCGGACCAGGCGCCGTCGATGTAGGCCTGCGTGCGGACGAGTGCGGAATCGGTGAGCGTCGGAAGCATCGAAGCCCGTTGCAGCATGGGTGTCTCCCGGAGGTGGCGCGGGACCGTGGCATCCCGCGCGAGGGCGGACGGACGGGGCGGCAAGCATAACGCGGCGCGCTATCCTCGCGCGGCGACCGACCCAGGAGCACCGCATGAAGTTCGAATCGCTCGCCGCCGACCTGCGGGCGTGGCTGCAAGACTCGATCGGCCGTGGCTGCGGCCGCGACGCGCTGGTGCAATCGATGCGCGCCGCCGGCTATCAGCCCAAGTTCGCGCGCCAGGCGGTCGATCTGGCGTTCGCCCGCTTCGCGCCGGACGCCGAGGAGACGCCGACCGCTGCCGGTTCGGCTGAGGCGGCCGCGGGCGCAGCAGCGCCGGTCCAGTCCGCCGAAGCGGTGCCGGTGGATTCCCACGAAATCTTGGCCTCGAGCCCCAATGCGATCGAAACGTCGGACCGCGTCGTGCACATCCTGATGGCGCTGAACGCGCCCCGCATCGTGCTGTTCGGCGACCTGCTCGCGCCCGAGGAATGCGACGCCCTGATCGAAATGGCGCGCCCGAGGCTGCAGCGCTCCACGGTCGTCAACGCCGAAACCGGCGCCTACGACGTGCACGAGGCGCGCACCAGCCGCGGTACGTACTTCGAACGCGGCGAAAACGAACTGGTGGCCCGCATCGAACGGCGCATCGCCGAGCTGATCGAGCGCCCGGTCGAGCACGGCGAGCCGATCCAGATCCTGCACTACCTGCCGGGTGCCGAGTACAAGCCGCACTACGACTACTTCGATCCGAAGCTGCCCGGCAACGAGCGCGTGCTCGCGATGGGCGGTCAGCGCATCGCCACGCTGGTCATGTACCTGAACGACGTGACCGCGGGCGGCTCGACCGTGTTTCCGCAAGTCGGGCTGGACGTGCTGCCGCGCAAGGGCAACGCGGTGTTCTTCGCTTATTCGAGCGAGCGCGGCGAGCTGGACGCGCGCACGCTGCACGGCGGCAGCCCTGTCGCCGAGGGCGAGAAGTGGATCGCCACCAAGTGGATCCGGGTCGGACCGTACCGGCCGCTATGAGCGCTCGCGGGCATGGCCCGGCAGCCCGAGCGAACGGGCGATCAGCTCCTTCATGATTTCGCTGGTGCCGCCGTAGATGCGCTGCACGCGCGCATCCGCCCAGGCGCGCGCGACCGGGTACTCCCACATGTAGCCGTAGCCGCCGTGCAGTTGCACGCAGGCGTCGATGGCGCGGAACTGCATCTCGCTGCACCACAGCTTCGCCATCGATGCGGTCGCGGAATCGAGCT
>JAKANT010000130.1:0-1664 GCA_021823635.1 Pseudomonadota bacterium | reverse complement strand
GCTTGCCTTCCTCCAGGAGGTGCAGACAGCGATCCACGAACACCTGCCCGACCTCGATCTCGGTGGCGACGTCGGCCAGCGCGTAGCGCGTGTTCTGGAACGACGCGATGGCGGCGCCGAAGGCGCGCCGCTCGTTGACGTAGGCGAGCGTGTGCTGCAGCACGGCGCGCGCGGCCGCCACCGCGATCACCGCGATCTGCAGCCGTTCCCACGGCAATTGCTGCATCAGGTAGATGAAGCCTTCGCCCTCGCGCCCGAGCAGGTTGGCCGCCGGCACCCGCACGTCCTTGAAGAACAGTTCGGCCGTGTCCTGCGCCTTCAGCCCCGCCTTCTTCAGGCGCTGACCTTTCTCGAAACCCGCCATGCCGCGCTCGACCAGCAGCAGGCTGATGCCCTTGGCACCCGCTGCGCTGTCGGTCTTTGCCACCACGATGACCAGGTCGCACAGCCAGCCGTTGGTGATGAACGTCTTCGCGCCGTTCAGCACGTAGTGGTCGCCGTCACGCACGGCGGTCGTGCGGATGCCTTGCAGATCGCTGCCGGCGCCGGGCTCGGTCATCGCGATCGCACCGATGATTTCCCCGCGCGCCATGCGCGGCAGATAGCGCCGTTTCTGCTCCTCGCTGCCATAGTGCAGGATGTACGGCGCGACGATCTCCGAGTGCAGCCCGAAGCCGGGGCCGCTGGCGCCCGCCGCGGCCAGCTCCTCCATCACGACCACGCTCGCCAGCCGGTCGCCACCGCCGCCGCCGTATCGCTCGGGCATGCTCGTGCACAACAAGCCGGCGGCGCCGGCGGCGGTCCACACGTCGCGATCGACGAAGCCCTGTTCTTCCCAGCGCGCGTGATGCGGCACGATCCGCTCGGCGATGAAGCGCTGCACGCTGGCGCGAAAGACTTCGTGATCGGGGGTGAAGATCGGGCGTTCGAGCATAGGGAGGAAATGTCGGCAGCCGCCTCGCGGCGTTCGACGTACTGTAGCGCCAGGCGCCCCGCTCCATCGGTTCGACACGCCGCGCGCAGCGCCTTGTGCCTCGAATCGTGCCTCGACGGGCTGCCCGGAGCGAACGGGCCGCGATACGCGCACCCGAACCGTCGCAAAATCAGGCACTTTGAAGTGGTGGGTCGTGAAGGATTCGAACCTTCGACCAACGGATTAAAAGTCCGCTGCTCTACCGGCTGAGCTAACGACCCGTTCCGGCGACGCGCTGCGGCCAACGAGCGGCGCGTCAGAGAGGCGCGGATTATCCGCATCGGCCGCGCGGGCGTCAAACCGACGCCGCCGCAGTGCTGTGTGCGGCGATTCTCCGGCGGTGTTCTAGACGCTCGTACGTTCGAAGCGCCACGCCTGGTATTTCACGCCCAGCACCGCGCCGGCGACGATGGCGCCGAAGACGAGGAAGGATCCGAGCGCAAGCGTGGACAGACCACTCAACCCCTGGCCGATCGTGCAGCCCATGGCGGTGACGCCGCCGAAGCCCATCAGCATGCCGCCGACGAGGTGATTCGCGGTGTCCTCGGTGCCCGCGAAGCCTTCCCAGCGAAAGCGGCCGCTGAGAAGCGCGGATGCCGCCGAGCCCGCCACCGTGCCGAGCACAGTGGCTACGCCGAGCGTAACGGCCTTGCTCCTGTCGCTGGCGAACATCAGCCAGTCGAGCGTGTGC
>JAKANT010000129.1 GCA_021823635.1 Pseudomonadota bacterium | reverse complement strand
CGCACCGTGCGCGGCGTCCGGCGCATCGGCCAGCAGCGCCGCGGCCAGGGCACGCGCCGAGGCCGCTGCGGTGAGCGCGTCGGCGGCTTCGGTGCCGGTGTAGTCGGCGCTCGGGCCGGCGGGCGCCGCACCCAGCGCGAACGCGAGCAGCGTGCCGCCGATCTTGCCGCCATACCCGCCATTGTCGTCGGACAGCCCGACCGCGAGGCCGCTCTGCGCGGCGGTGGTGATGAGGTCGGCGGCCACGCAGGCGTGTTGCGCCGATGCGCCAGGCGTCGACGCCAGGATCGCCACCCCGGCGGTCTGAAAGGCTGCGGTCCCGGCGTAATACTCGGCCGCCCCGACGAGGATGACGCCCGCCGATGTCGTCGTGACCGACGCGCTGAACGGCGTCGCATACGGGGTGTCGATCGGCACCGGCGCGCCGTCGAGCGACCACGTTCCGCCGCCTCCGTCGTAGGCAAACCCCTGCGCCGCGGCCAGGTACGCCCCATTTGTGCAGGAGACGGTGACGATGTTGCCGGTCGCGGCCTTGGCCGACAGGCAGACGACGTAGTAGCCGTCGAGGAGTCCGTTGGTTGCCGCGTGCTTGACCGGCGCGCTGTAGGCGTTGCCCGCCGAGTCGGTGACCGTGATGCCGGTCGCGGCGGGGTCGGCCTGGACCGTGACGACGATCAGCGCGCCGTCCGGCGTGTCCTGCGGATCGCCCGCGATCGTCGACTCGTAGCCGTAGTTGGTTGACGGCGCTTTGGCCCACGGGGCGATGCGCGTTGCGGCCATGCCGGGTTACTCGACCAGGTAGAGCGCCGGGCACGACCCGGTGCCGGCGCTCAGGCTCGACGGCGCTGGGTTCGGCAGCGCACTGCCGGACCCAGCCGCGTACAGGTAGGAAATGACCGTGGTGTTGTTCACGGTGCGCCCGAGCACGGTCTGCACACTGCCGACGGCGAGCGCGCGCACCGTGGCCGCGGCCGACGCGATGGCGCTGATCCAGTAGAGCGTTCCAGGCTGCAGGGTGTAGCCGGCGGCGATCGTGCCGCTCTTGTCGCCGGTGGCGCTGGTGTCCAGGCCGGTCACGCTGGCGAGCAGCGCGCCGGGGATGTCGTTGCCGCTGGCGTCCTGCGTGTTGGCATACACGCCGATCGCGGCCGTGCCCGCGCTGGCCGTGGTGACGCTGATCTTGAGCGCGGTGAGCGGCATCGCCCGCGGCACGACGAGCGGCACGAAGTATTGCCGCGCCGCGGTGAGCGCCAGCGTGGCGAGCGCCGTGCCGCCCCAGTCGCCCGCGATCTTCGGCGTGGCCTTGCGCACCGGCCACGCGGTGCCGCCGGACAGGCGCCCGTACAGCTCGGCGAAGTTGGCATTGGCCTTGCCGAAGGCGACCGAGGCGGCGTCGCCGGTACCGTCGCCCGGCGTGGCGCCGACGTTGATGGTCTGCTGCGTCATCGCGCGCCCCTAGGCTCAGGCGTTGCCGTCGGTGTTGGTGAACGTATTGACCGTGATCTGCTGGCCGTTGGCGATGTTGCTGTTGTCGATGGTCATCGCCTGCGCGCCCAGGTAGGCCCACACCGCCGTGCCGTCGGTGATGCCGGTGCCGGTGCCGGTCGGGCCGCCGGCCGCAGCGGCGGTGCCGGCGGTGGTGCAGCCGTACACGTTGCCGCCGTTGTGCACCTGCATTCCGACGCTGTAGGTCTTGCCGCCGGCCCACGGCTCGGACACCAGGCCGTCCCAGTGGTTCACGGTGCCGGCGCCGTCCTTGAGCCGGAAGCTCTTGGCGTAGCCGCCGGGGTTGGTGCCGGTGAGCGTCCAGGTGCCGCTCTTGCTCAGGACGCCCGCGGCCTGCGTGGCCCAGTCGGCCGGCAGCGTGCCGTTGGCGATGGCGTTGCCGGGGTCGGCGTCGGTCATGGCCGCGCTCGGCGCAGCGTCGAACAGGTACAGCTTGGGGCTGGCGCCGATGGTGGTTTCAATGGCGGCCTGCTTGGCCGTGCGGACGGCCGACGATTGGCGGGTGGCGTAGGTCATGGCGGGTTCCTTGGGTTGGCGTTTGAGCTTGGGCGATCACTGCCCGGTGCGTTGCACGCGCTGGGCAATCAGCGCGTCCAGCTTGTCCTCGATGCGGCGCTGGCTGGCGTAGACGGCGGCGAGCGAGTCCTTCATGGCCGAGTCCTGCGCGTCGTCGCGGCGGTCCTGCGCGACCTGGCGCACCTCGACGACGGTGACGCGCTTGTCGAGGTTCTGGTAGGCGCCGATGCCCAGGCTGATAAAGCCCAGGAACGTGAGGATGTGCCCGAGATTGACGGTCGGGTCGAAGCGGATGCGGCGGTTCTCGGTCGGCTCGGTCATGGCGTTACGGCAGTTCGGCGGGTTGCGGGTCTTGGGCGAGGATGGCCGCGGCGCGGCCGGTGGCGATCAAGCCGGCGGCTTCGAGCGCCTGCACGCCCGCGACGGTGGCCGGATCGTCGAGATCGATGTACTGCGCGGCGGCCAGGTCGCCCATGTACGCGCGCAGCGCGGCGGCCTGCTGCCGGAGGGCCATCGCCGCGGTCGGGTCGTCGAGCATGCCGATCTCGATCGCCACGCGCTCGGCGGACGTGAAGCGCATGCGCAGCGCGCGGGGGGTGATGTGGCGCACCGGCGCGGGCGCGGCCGGCGCGTGCCAGGCGGCGCCGTCCCAGGTCTGCCCGAGCAGGCTGGTGTCGTAGGCGTCGATGGCGACGATGTTCGCGCCGGCCTGCGCCTCGGGGGTTTCGGTGATGGCGATGCAGACGCCCGCGGCGTCGAGTTGTGCGGCGTAGTGGCTCATTTCAGTAATACTCCACGAGTTCCCAGGAAACCGCCGCCGTTGTGGTGTTCCCGGACTTGGTTGCGGTGACGGTGGTCGAGTTGGCTAGGACCACATACGCGCGGCTGCCTGTTACATCCGTGCCTGCCGAGGTCTGCCCCAGACTCCGCAGCTCGGCTTTGGCCGTGTTGACCGCCGCGACGGTCGCCGATGCAGAAGTGCTTGCCGCGGCGATCGCTAGCACGCCGCGCTGGATGCTCTTGATCTGGCCCTTCACAAACGTCGACACATTGCTCATAGCAGCACCCAGCGAACGAGCGAGCCGCTGTAGCGCAGCTCGAAGTTGAAGAACGGGAGGTCGACGGTCATCACTTCGCCGGCCGCGCCGGTTTCGATGGCCGCGCCATTCGGAGCCACCGCCCACACGGTTCCGGCCACAGTCACGTCGCGGAACTTGCAGCGCATGCCGTCCTGCGGCGCGGCGGGCAGCGTGACGGTGTAGTTGCCGTTGACGAGGTGGAGCGCGCCGAGCGTGGCCGCGGCGTTGGCATTCACCAGCACCGTCGGCTCGCTGGGGGTGTAGGCCGCCCACGACGCGGACACGCCAGGTTGCGCCGCGGTCACGTCGGCGAGATCGGCCAGCAGCAGCCAATAGCTGCCGGCATGCAGCACCGCCGCGGGCATGGCGAGCGGGCCGGATAGGCTCGACCAGACGCCCTTGAAGTTCGCCGAGCCCGACGCCGTGTTCGCGGCGAGCGCGGCGCTGGTCTGGCTGGCGGCGGCTGCTGCCGCGCTTGCGCCCGCCGCGGCTGCATCGGCCTGCGCTTGCGTGCCGAGCGCGTCGAGTTCTGCGCCGAAGCCGGGCAGCGCGCCGAGGAACGCGTCGGCGCGGGCGTTGAAATTCACCGGGTCCGCGCTGCTCGGCGGCGTCGGAAGAGGGGTGATTGCCATGTCAGATCAGTCCTTCCAAGGTCATGTCGCCGGTCACGAGGGTCGGGTACGCGATGGTCTGCGTCCAGTCGCGGACCCAGCCGTAAATCGTCAGCATTTCCTCGGTGTCGTCGACGCGCCAGATCGCCGGCTTCGCGCGCAGGCTGGCGAGCAGCTTCGAGAAGGCGTCGACCTGCGGGCGCGGCAGCGTGAAGCTGACCTGCGAGCGCTTGGCATAGGCGCGCTCTTGCACGTCGGTCACGCCGAAGGTGTTGGTCTGCTTCTGCGAGTAGTCGATGATGCCGAACGACGTGCCGTACTGCGCATCGCCGAATTCCCGCTGCAGCCCGACCGCCAGCACGCCGAGCGATGGCGCCGCGCCGGTGCAGGTCACGGTGACCTGGTTGGTCGAGGCGACCGGCAGGTCGTCGAAGATCGCCTGCGTGGCGATATCGATCGGCGTGAAAAAGTAGTCGTACCAACTCGCCACCAACCGCGTCGAGCGCAGGTCGATCGTCTTGTCGTAAGTGGTCACGGCGCCGACGGCGCTGCGCACGCGCACCGTGTCGATGCCGCTCACGTCGATCAGCGCGACGGCGTTGGTGTTCTGCGCGGGCGCCAGCACGATCTCGATCGGCGAGGCGCCGGTGCAGTAGGTGCCGATGGCCTGGTCGAACGGCGCCCAGCGCTTGGTCGGGCCGATGTCGGTCCACCAGGTCGGGTCGAGCACGCTGTGGCCGGTGTTGGCGGCCTGGGCGCTTTCGTACACGCGGTGGCTGGCGATCGCCTTGTCGCCCGCGGCGTAGGTGGTGGCCGCGCTGTAGGCCGGCGCGTCGTCCTCGGCGACGGTGCTGCTCACGAGGATCGCGTCGGTGACGGTGATGGGCGGGATGATCTTCACGTCAGCACCCTCACGGACAGCGCGTCCGGGTTTTGGCTGGCGCGCGTCAGAATCAGATTGATGCGGCTCAGCAGCGCGACGGCGGCGCGGTTCTCGGCCCCGTTCTCGGTGCGCAGCGCGGCCACCTCGGCGCGCAACGCGGAGAGGTCACCCGATCCGCCGCCGAGCGCGGCGCTGGTCTGGCTGGCGGTGTAGACGCGGGCCGGGGCGCTGAAATTCACCAGCTCCGGACCCTGCTCGCCGACGATCGCCCAGCCATCGGCCAGGCCGCCGCCCGCGAACTGCGGCACCGCGACGCCGCGGGCGCCGAGCACTTGCGACAGGCTGGCGAGCACGCCGCTGGTCAGCCGCGCCTGGTCGGTCGCCGTGGCGCTCCAGTTCTGCCCGGCGGCGACCAGATCCTTCGCCAGTTGCGGCAGGTTCTGCGCGGCGGTGAGGTCGCCCGCCTTGGCCTGGGCCGTGGCGATGGCGAACTGCGCCTGCAGTTGCACGAGGCTCTGCGAGCCGGTGCCGAGCAGCGTGGTGCGCAGATCCTTCATGGTGCTGACGATGGCGTCGGTGGCCGACTGCCAGGCCGACAGCGCGCTGCTGGTCGCACTGCTGCCACCCACACCGCCCGGCGTTCCCTGCACGACCGGCGTGTCGCCGAAAATGGCGTGGATGATCGCGTTGCCGGCCTGCGTCGTGGCGTTCACCTTGTTCCAGTACGCGGTGTTGGCGTCCTCGATCGGGCCATAGGCCGCGCCGAGCATCGTGTTGCGATCCCACGCGCTCGCCTGGCTCGCCGGGGTGAGATAGTCGGCGTTGGCGGCGGACGCATACGCGCTCGACAGCGCGCCGGCCCCTTGCGCCAGCGCGGACGAGGTGCTGCCAACGACGCGCGCAAAGGTGTCGGCGTTATTGAGCAAGTCCTGCAAGCCCTGCGCGGCCGTGGCGCTGGTCGAGGCGAGCTGCGTTGCCTCGTCAACCAGGGCGCGATACCCGGCCGTGGTGGTCGGCATGGCGACGCCGTAGCTGTCGAACAGCTTTTGCAGGTTGGCCTTGTCGCGCTGGTCGATCTCGGCCTGGCTGTAGAACGCGGTGTTGTTGGCGAAGTTCTGCAGGCTGCTCGCCATGTTGGCGAGGTTGGCAATGCCGCCGACCGCCTGGCCGAGCGCGGCCGCGGCGTCCAGGCTCATGTTCTTGAGCCCGTCGAACGGCAGCGCCGACACCGCCG
>JAKANT010000128.1 GCA_021823635.1 Pseudomonadota bacterium | reverse complement strand
CGTCTTCGCGCTCGCGAGATTGCCGTCCTGCCGCGTACGCCGTTTGAAGGTGACGACTTCGCCCGTTTGCGGCACCGGCATCGGGCGGTGCGCGACGATTTCGACGATCATTTGCTCGATCAGCGTTGCCGCACGCAAAAGCACCTCTTCCGCGGTGCCCAGAGTCGAGAGGGGGCGCTTCAAATAGACCGGCCCGGCGTCTAGCTCGGCGACGCATCGCAGCGCCGTGAGCTGGGTATTTTCGATCCCACGTGCGATCAGGTTTTGCAATGGGCTGCCGCCCCGCCCGAAAGGTACGTCCGTCATGTGAAAAACCACGCACTCGAACTTTTCGTACACGGCGGCAGGCACCTTCCATGACCAATGCGGCAAGAACACGTAGCGGGGCGCATGCTGCGCCAAACGTTCGGGGTCCAGTTCTTCAGGCCGCCGCACGCGTATCACGTTCAGCGCTTGGCGTTCACGGAGGCGCGCCTCCAGCGTGTCATGCCGGCGGTGCGGCGTTGCTAGCACGATGGTGCACGCGCCCGTCGTCGCCTCGCTCATACGACGTTCCGATTCCAGGTCCATTCCGTATCGCCGCGCCGGACGAAGCCGGCCTCTTCGAAAGCGCGCATCGAAGCCCGATTTTCCGGTAGTACGTGTGCCGACAGGACGGCCAGATTCGAATTCACCGCAACCCATCGCTGCAGTGCGCGCAACGCGGCTGGCCCCAGCCCTAATCCGGTGAGCTCCGGATCCAGGTAGATCGACACCTCAGCCGAATCATCGCTGCGTCGATCCAGGCGCACAATCCCAACCGCCGTGCTTGCGCACCGGGCCACCAGTAACGTGCGCGAAGGTTCTGCTAGAGCGCTCGACCACCAGCGATCGTGCGTTTCGCGCGTGATTGGCGACGGGTCGCGGAAGAAACGTCGCGTGCGCGCATCGTTGCGCCAACGAAAGACAAACTCTGCGTCGACGGACGACGCAGGCGCCAATTCGATCGATTCCGCTAGAAGAGCAAGCGCCACCCGTTTTGCGCCAAGTCCGTCCACGAGCGTGCGAGCCTGAGCGGAAAGCCGTCGCCGCTCCTGGGCGTCGTCAATCAGTTTTCGCACGGCCTGCCCGAGATGTTCTTCTTCGACCGCCTTCACAGCCTCGATGGCACCCACGGCCGCAAGGCCTTCGATCATCTGGCGTTGGTTTTCCGCAAATGCAAGAGCGACGGTGGGAGAGCCAATAAAGCATCGTTCCCACATCGCGCCCCCGCCTGCGCCCACGTGCAGGTCATGGCGAGCGTAGAACTCCGTCAGGTCCGGCAGATCGACCGAGAGTCGGACTGGAGCGAAATGCTCGCAGATCTGCGACAGCTCGCCGAGCGCCTGGTTCGCCCGCGTGCTGACCACTTCGATGAGGCCGTCGAATCGGGCGACTTGGCGGCAGGCACGCAAGGCGCGCTCCGACAGTCGCAGCGGATCCGAGCCGCCGAAAAAAATACCGATGCTCTGAACGCGCTCGCGAAAGCGGTAGCGCGGTGCGGCCATGTAGGCGGGCCCAAGTAGTGCGTAGCGAGGCCCGCCCAGCAGTCGCGCGCTTCCACGAATGGTGGGCGCGAATTTGGCACGATGATCGGCCAAGCTGGCATCGACAACTATGTTCGCGGCGAGTGGCCGATCGGCGAGGTCGTCGATCAGGCATATCTTGGCGCGCGTCGCGTTCGACACCGCGCGATGCCACTGGGCGTCGAATGCGTAATGATCGACAACGATCCAGGCGGCATCGAACCCGTCGAGCGCTGCGATTGTCTGCTCGGCGTCAAGGTTCCAGGGCACGCCGGCCCACGCAGCGTGACGAGGGCACGCCGGCCAAGTGAACGCCGGCAGCGAGACGGGGGGCGCCGGTAGCATTAATAGTCGGCAACCGGCCTTCCGAATGCGATCGCTGACGTCGATTCCAAGATTACGAACGACGAACGCAATTTCAGCATCCAGCACGCGCAACGCGTGGGCCAAGGCGAGGCAGCGGCTTAGATGCCCGAGACCGATCTCGGGCGACGCGTCGACCCGGAAAGCGACTTGCGTTCGGTTCCTCATCGCACCTTGAACAGCGGCTCCAGCGGTGCGCAGCGCAGATAGGAGTCCAGCCGACCGTTCTTCACCGCGTCGGCGAGCAGCGGCACGACCTCGCCGTAGACGGCCATCAGCCGCTCGATCTGCGCTTCGCCGTGCGCGTAGCACAGGTTATGCGTGCCCACCGTCAGGATGCCGCGCGCGAACATCTCCTGCAAAAACAGCGTCTTGATCTGCCAGCTCGTGTAGGGCGCCGCGTCCTTGATGGTCACGAACGACCACGTCGCATCGCCGGCGACGCCGAGAAAACCGGCGGCGCCATGCAGATCGATCAGCGCCTGCAGTCCGCGCATCACGCGCGCGCCGCGTTCTTTCAGCATTTCGATCACCGGCTCGCGCCTCAGCTTGGCGAGCGTCGCCTTGGCCGCCGCGAGCGACAGCAACTCGCCGCCGAACGTGAACGAAAAGAAGATCTCCTCCATCGCCTTCATCAAGTCGGCACGGCCGGCCACCGCCGATAGCGGGTAGCCGTTCGCCAACCCTTTGCCGAAGGTCGCCAAATCGGGCACTACGCCGAAGCGCTGCTGCGCGCCGCCGATTTCGTAGCGAAAGCCGGTGATCGTCTCGTCGAACACCAGCAAGGCGCCGTGGCGATGCGCGAGGTCTTTCACCCCTTGCAGGAAGCCCGGCGCCGGCTCGGTCACGTTCATCGGTTCCAGGATCACCGCGGCGAACTCGTTCGGATGCCGGTCAAACAACACCTGCAGCGAGCCCAGATCGTTGTACGCGAACGTGTGCGTGAGGTCGCGCACGGCCTGCGGCACGCCTTTGTTGCGCGCGGTGGAGCCGATGTACCAGTCCTGCCAGCCGTGGTAGCCGCATACCGCGACGCGATCGCGCCCGGTCACCGCGCGCGCGAGGCGTATGGCGCCCGCGGTCGCATCCGAACCGTTCTTGCCGAAGCGCACCATCTCCGCGCACGGCACGGCCTCGACGATCGCCTCGGCGACTTCCATCTCCAGCCGGTGCGGCAGCGAGAAGATCACGCCGACATCGAGCTGGCGCCGCACCGCCTCGGTGACGTCGGGGTCCCGATAGCCGAGCGTCACCGCGGCGAGGCTCATGATGAAGTCGACGTACTCGTTGCCGTCGGCGTCCCACACGTGGCTGCCTTCGCCGCGCTCGACGAAGTACGGCGACACACCGTACGGGTACTGCGTCTTGCTCTTGCTGAAGGTCTGCGAGCCGAGCGGAATGGTCTTCAGCGCGCGCGCCAGCCACTGCTCGGAGGTCTGGTAGCGATGCTCGATCGTCATGATCTGCCCTGCCCCTGCAACTCGCGCGCGATCGAGCGCGCCAGCCCTTCGTTGCGGGAGTGCTGCGCGTTGTGCGTGATCCAGCGCGGATTGTCCCGCAGGAAATCGAGAATGTCGGCCGTACCGAACGCCGGATTCGACGGGTAAAGAGCCGCGTAGATCGCCTCCACCAGCTCGAAGTCGGCCGGCTCGTCCACCGTCCAGCGCAACGCCGACAGGTCGCAATCGTGTCGCACGCTGTGCAGACGAAAACGCTGCGGCTGCCGAACGATGAACTGCGTCACGTGCTCGCGCTGGTACCGGGCGGTCGCTTCGCGCGCTGCGGCTTCGAGCGCGGCCATCGTCATTGCCTCCACGTCCAGGCCGTCCGGCCAGGTCGGTTCGATCGTATTGCTCGTGTAGTCGGCGCCGCTATCGAGATGGCGCGCGACGACCAGATCGATCACCGCCGGGTCGGCGAGCGGGCAGTCTCCGGTCAGTCGCACGACGTGCGCCGGCGCGTACGGGCGCGCCGCGCAAACGAAACGGTCGAGTACGTCGTCGAGCGAACCGCGATAGACGGGTACGCCCGCCGCGTCGGCCCAACGGGCCAACGCATCGTCGCTGGGGTCGGTCGAGGTCGCGAGCACCAGCGCTTCCAACATACGCGCGCGCCGCAGCCGTTCGACCTGGCGCACGATCATCGGCTCACCGAGCAGGGGCCGCAGCACCTTGCCCGGCAATCGGGTCGAAGACACGCGCGCTTGCAGGACACCGATGACGTTCATGGCATGGCCTCTATGCGGCAATCCGCACGCCGGCCGGCCAGCGGCGCGGGTCGATCACGGTTAGATCGTCGCACGCGAGCTCGCGCCAGCGCGTATCGGCGGGTGTGCCGAGCGCGCGCGCGCATTCGTCGAGTTGCGACGCCGACTCGACGCCCAGCACGATCAAATCGATTTCGGCAACGCCCGCCACGAACGCCAACGCCAGCACCAACGGCGAGACGCCCGCCGCGGCGGCGGCCGTGCGCACGCGCGCGAGCGGCGCTCGCGCCGCGGCCAACGCCGCCGGCAGATGGTGCAGATCCGCCAGCAGCAACCCTTGCAGCAGCGCCGAGCGCGCCTGCACGGACACACCGCGCGACTTCAGCTCCGCCAGCGTGCCATCGGCGAGCGCGCGCTGGTCGAGCACGTTGAGCGGCAACTGAATCCAGTCGAGCCGAAAGCGCTCCGTCAGCGCGAGCGCCTGCGCGCCGTCGTAGACGGATGCGCCGATCGCCTGCGCCCGCCCCGCCTCGCTCTGCGCGGCCAGCCATCGATACAGCGCCGCGCCTTGCGTACCGAGCAACTGCTGCGCGTCATGGATCATCAAAACGTCCACGCCGTTGCGTCCGAGCCGCGCGAGCGACGCTTCGAATTGCCGCTGCGCGGCTTGCACCGGGCCCGCGCCATCGGCGGCGGAAACCACTTTGGTGCAGATCCTGAACCCGGACGCCGGGCCCGCCAGGCGGCCGAGCACGGTTTCGGCCGTCCCGTACGCGGCCGCCGTGTCGAGCCATTCGATGCCCAGCGCCCGCGCGCGCGCGAGCACCTCGCTCGCCGCCGCTTCGCTCACCGGTCCGGCGCGATTGGTCACGCCGTAGTCGAGTCCGAACTGCGCCGTGCCCAGCGCCAGACGTTGCGGCCCGTTCATGCGTGCAGCAGCCGCAGCAGTTGGTCGACGACGAACTGCTGCTGCGCATCGGTGAGCGCGGCGTACATCGGCAGCGAAATCGCCCGCGCGTAGTACGCCTCGGCGGCCGGAAAGTCACCCGGCTTGAAGCCCATGCGGCGGTAATAGGGTTGAAGGTGCACCGGGATGTAGTGCACCTGCACGCCAATGCCAGCGGCGCGCAGGCCGTCGAACACGGCGCGACGCTGGTCTGCATCGGGCACCTGGATCGGGTACAGGTGGTACGAAGACAGCGCGTCCGGATGCTGCCAAGGCAGCGTCAATCCGCTGTCCGCGAGCAACCGGTCGTAGCGCGCGGCAAGCCGCCGGCGCGCCGCGAGAAACGCGTCGATGCGCTGCAGTTGGCTCACGCCGAGGGCCGCCTGCAGGTCGGTAAGCCGGTAGTTGAAGCCGAGCGCCTGTTGCTCGTAGTACCAGCCGCCCACGTCCTTGCGTTCGAGATGCCCGATGTCGCGCACCATGCCGTGCGTGCGAAGCATCGACAGTCGCCGATGCAGCTCGGCGTCGTTGGTCACCGCGATGCCGCCTTCGCCCGTGGTCAGGATCTTCACCGGATGGAAGCTGAACACCGTGATATCGGCCCAGCGCCCGCTGCCGACCCGTTCGCCCTTCCAGGTCGCCCCGATCGCGTGCGATGCGTCTTCGATGATGCGGATGCCGTAGTGCCGGCACAGCGCCTCGATGCGGTCGGCCTCGCAAGGCTGTCCGGCGAAATCCACCGTCACCAGCACATGCGGCAGACGGTCGTCGCGCGCGGCCGCCGCAAGTT
>JAKANT010000127.1 GCA_021823635.1 Pseudomonadota bacterium | reverse complement strand
CCTGCATGCGCAAGCTGCTGACTATCCTGAACGCGATGGTCAGAACCCGTCAACCCTGGAATCCGGCCCTTCACCACACTTGACTTCGAAGACGGTTACTCAGATGGATGCCGCCGGCGAGCACTGTGCGCACGGCCCCGACCAGCGCGTCGGTCGCTTCGTGCTTCATCAGGTAGCCGCGCGCACCAGCGGCGAGCGCTCGCTCCGCATACACCGATTCGTCGTGCATCGACAGCACCAGCACCGGCAGGTGGGCGTTGCGTGCCTTGACGCGGCGGACCAGTTCGAGTCCGGACGGCCCAGGCAGCGAGATGTCGACGATCAGCAAATCGAATGCGCCGTGGCGCAACTGACGCAAAGCGTCTTCGGCGTCCTCGGCCTCGGCGATCACCTGCAGGTCGGGCTGCGCGTTCAGTAGCTGCGCAACACCGTACCGGACGATCGGATGATCGTCGACGATCATGATGCGAGCGCGCGCCGACGGCTTCACGGCCTTTCCTTAGGCGATCGCGCCGCATGCGCTACGCCCGAGCCGCTGCTCGTCGGTCGTTGCGGGTTCGGCGGCGCGTGGCTGCCTGGGTCAAGGCCGCCGGCGGCCATCGCTTACCGCTTTCGAGCCGCAACGCCGGCGACGGCCCGCGGCCGGGCCGCACCGCGTGGTCTGCCGCCCGCGCGACGCGAGACATGGAACCAACCGCGCGTCGTGTCGGGGCGGTCCGCCGATCGCCAGCCCCGCTCACGATACGCCGAAGATCGGGGCCGGTGCGGCGTGATCGTGCGCAGCGACGCCGCCCGCGGGTCGCGCGCCACGGTGCGGCGGGACGGAACGGCGGGCTGGCGCTATCGTGCCGCTCGGGCGCGTGCACGTGCGAAGCCTTATCCTGCCGCCGGCGACGCGCGACGGCGGCGGAATCGGTGGGAACGCGGGCGATGGACCGGGCAGTCGAGACGAAGGACGCGGTGGTGGTCGGAACCGGCCTGGTCGGGCTGGCGGCCGCGCTGGGCTGCGCGCAGGCGGGCCTGCGGGTGGCGCTGGTCGGACCGGCGCCGCCGAAGTTTCGCCCGAGCGCGCAGGCGCCGTTCGATGAACGGATCTACGCGCTGTCGCCGGCGTCTGTGGGGCTGCTGGTCCGATTGAAGGCGTGGCCGCAGATCGACGCCACGCGAGTGCAGCCGGTGGCGCGCATGCGCGTGTTCGGCGACACCGGGGCGCGGCTTGACTTCGACGCCTACGGCGCCGCGGTGGAGCGGCTGGCGACGATCGTCGAGGAAGGCGAACTCGCGCGTGTGCTCGAAGCCGGCTGCGCCTACGCGAGCGGGGTGCAACGTTTCGAGTCGGCATTCGAGACGATGACGCGTTCGACCGATGCGGTGCGGGTGACGCTCGCCGACGGCACCGCGCTCGCCGCCAAGGTGGTCATCGGCGCCGACGGCGCCAACTCGGCGGTGCGCGCCGCGGCCGGCATCTCGGCCGACGAACGGCCGTACGCACAGACGGCGGTGGTGGCGAATTTCCGCGCCGAGCGGGCGCACGACGGCACCGCTTACCAGTGGTTCACCGACGAAGGCGTGGTGGCGCTGCTGCCGTTGCCGGACTTCGAAGGGCGGCCCGCGGTATCGCTCGTGTGGTCCGCGCCCACGGACCTCGCGCGGCACTTGCTGGAAGAACCGCCGCAGACGCTCGCCGAACGGGTGACGCGGCGCACGGCGGCGCTGCTGGGCGCGCTGACGCCGCTCGGTGCGGCGCGCGGTTTTGCGCTGCGGCGGCTGACGGCGGCACACCTGGTGGCGCAGCGGGTGTTGCTGGTGGGCGACGCCGCACACGTCGTGCACCCGCTCGCCGGCCAGGGATTGAACCTGGGGCTGGGCGACGTGTCCGAGTGGCTGGCAGTGCTGGCCGCGCGCGAGCCATTTCGGGACATCGGCGATACCGTCCTGCTGCGACGCTACGAACGGGCGCGCGCCGAGCCGATCGGGCTGATGCGGTTCACCACCGATGCCCTGGCCAAGCTGTTCGGGCTCGACGATCCGGTGGCGCGCCGGCTGCGCAACACGGGGCTGTCGCTGGTGGACCGGGTGGCGCCGTTGAAGCGCGCGTTGATCAGGCAGGCGCTCGGCTGAACGTAGTTCTCACGGAAGGAAGATCATGCTCAAGGCAATCGCCGCCTGCGCGGCACTGATCGCAGTCGCCGCGCTGGCGCAGACCGCACCGGCGGGTGCGCCCAAGGCGGGCGAAGCGCGCAAGACGAACGGGGTCGAAGACCAGATTCGCCAGAAGGTCGAGGCGCGGCTGAATGCCAAGGTCGATTCGGTGACGCGCATGCCGTTCGGCCTGTATGAGGTGGTGCTCGGCAACGAAGTGCTGTACGTCGATGCGGCGGTCAATTACGTCTTCGCCGGGCGCGTGTTCGACGCCCGCACGCGCGAGGACCTGACGCAGAAGAAGCGCGACGAGCTGCTGCGCGTGGACTTCGCCGCGCTGCCGCTGGAGCAGGCGGTGAAGATCGTGCGCGGCAACGGCAGCCGTGTGCTGGTCACGTTCGAGGATCCGAACTGCAGTTACTGCAAGAAGCTGTACCGCGACCTGCGCAACCTGAGGGACGTGACGATCTACACCTTTCTGTACCCGATTCTGTCGCAGGATTCGTTCGAAAAATCCAGAAACGTGTGGTGCGCGAAGGACCGCGCCGCGGCGTGGGACGAACTGATGGGCGACGGCAAGGCGCCGCCCGCTGCGGCGCCCGACTGCAGACACCCGCTGCAGCAGAACCTCGCGCTCGGCCAGAAGCTGGACGTGACCGGCACGCCGACGATCGTGTTCACCGACGGCAGCCGCCTGCCCGGGGCGGTACCGGTGGAAAGAATCGAAGAGCGTCTGAAGGCCGCCGCGAAGCGCTGACCGATCAGCGCAGCAGCTGCTCGGGCCGCACGCCCTTGGGCACGAGCAACCAAGCCTGCACGTCGTGGCGCTGGCGGCCGGCCAGTTCGCCGGCGGCGCGGCCGCTCCCCCAGAACAGGTCGAAGCGCAGTGGACCGCGGATCGCGCCGCCGGTGTCCTGTGCCAGCACCAGCCGCACCAGTGGGGCGCCGCTCGTCGGGTGTTCGCTGCGAATGACGAGTGGGGCGCCGGCTGGCACGAACTGCGGATCGGCGGCCACCGACACCCCCGCCGTCAGCGCCACGCCCAATGCACCGACCGGTCCCGCGTCCGGGTCGCCGAGCGGCAGTTCGCGAAAGAACACGTAGCTGGGGTTGGCATCCAGCAGTTCGCGCAGGCGGTGCGGGTGGGCGCGCGCCCAGGCGGCGATGCCCTGCATCGAGGCCTGCTCGAGCGTCAACTCGCCGCGTTCGATCAGCCAGGCGCCGATCGAGCGGTACGGGTGGCCGTTGGTGTCGGCGTAGCCCACGCGCACCACGCTGCCGTCCGGCAGCCGCACGCGTCCCGAACCCTGCACGTGCAGGAAAAACGCCTCGATCGTGTCGTCGACCCACAGCAATTCCTGCCCTCGTAGCCGCGCGTCGCCGTCGATCTCGCCGCGCGACCAATACGGCACCACCCGGCGCTCGCGGCCGTCGGCCACCAGACGGCCGCGTACCCGCTTGCCGGCGAGCTCCGGGTACAGACTGCCCAGATCGACGATCAGCAGATCGTCGGGCACGCGATAAAGCGGCACCGCGTATCGCTCGTCGCGCGTGCGGCTGCCGGCGAGCAGCGGCTCGTAATAGCCGGTCAGGCGGCCGCGGTCGGTCGATTCCAGCACCCGCGCCTCGCCGTCGCCCGCCTCGCGCGTCTCCAGCAGCACTCGATACGCATCGAGATGGTCCGCCAGCGCCCGGCGCATCGCCGCGGCATCGCGCGCCTTGGCCGCGGCCGCACACAGCCGCGCCCAGCGCGCGCGCTGCTCCGCCCGGCGCTCGAACACGCCGCACGTCGCCAGCAACGCCGGCCACGCGGCGCGCACGTCGGCATCCTGTAGCGCGGGAAGTTGCGCGAAGTCGATCGGCTCGTAGCGCGCGGTCGTGACCGTCTTGACCTGCGGTGCGGACGCAGGCTTCGGTGGCGGCGGAGTGCTGACGCAGCCGGCGAGCGCCAGCGCGGCGAGCAGCGCGCGGCTCGATCGCATCTCGTCAGTGCAGCGAACGCGGCACCGACAGCACGAACTCCGGGATCGGCGCTTCGAACTCGGTGCCGTCCGCGGCCACGCATCGATAGCTGCCGCGCATCGAGCCGACCGGCGTGGCGAGCGGGCAGCCGCTCGTGTATTGGAACGCCTCGCCCGGCTGCAGAACGGGTTGTTCGCCGACCACCCCAGGGCCGCGCACCTCCTGCACACGTCCCTCGCCGTCCGTGATGATCCAGTGGCGCGACAGCAGTTGCGCCGCGATCTCGCCGGTATTGCGGATCGTCACCGTGTAGGCGAACACGTAATGGTTCGCCTCCGGCGCCGACTGTTCGGCCAGATAGTGAGGCACCGCACTGACGCTGAACTGGTACTTCGGCATGGTGTGCACTTTCGCCGCCTACAATCGGCGCGCCCGCAAGGCAGGAGGAGAGTTCGGCCATGGATTCTAAGTTCCGCATCGCCCCCAGCATCCTGTCGGCCGACTTCGCGCGGCTGGGCGAGGAGGTGCGCAACGTGATCGCGGCCGGCGCGGACTGGATCCATTTCGACGTGATGGACAACCATTACGTGCCGAATCTCACGGTCGGCCCGCTGGTGTGCGAAGCGATCCGCCCGCACGTGGCGGCGCCGATCGACGTGCACCTGATGGTCGAGCCGGTCGATGCGCTGGTGCCGGCCTTCGCCAAGGCCGGCGCCAACGTGATCTCGTTTCATCCCGAGGCGTCGCGCCACGTCGACCGCACGCTGGCGCTGATCCGCGACCACGGCTGCAAGGCGGGGCTGGTGTTCAACCCGGCCACGCCGCTCGACTACATGGACCACGTGATGGACAAGCTGGACCTGGTGCTGATCATGTCGGTCAACCCGGGGTTCGGCGGTCAGGCGTTCATCGCGCAGGCGCTCGCGAAGCTGCAGGCGGCGCGCGCCCGCATCGACGCCTGGGCGCAGGCCAGCGGCCGCACGATCCTGCTCGAAGTCGACGGCGGCGTGAAGGTCGACAACATCGCGCAGATCGCCGCTGCGGGCGCCGATACCTTCGTCGCCGGCAGCGCGATCTTCGGCGCCAGGGACTACGCGGCGACGATCGCCGCGATGCGGCGCGAGATCGAGCGCGGCCTCGCGCAGCGCACGGCGCGGCAGGCCGAGCGCGAGCGCGAGCTGTATAGCCCGGGCGGAGCATGAACGAGCGCAGCGAGCCGCGCGCCGTGCTGATCGATCTGGACGGCACGCTGATGGACACGGCGCCGGACCTGGCGGCGGCGGCCAACGCGATGCGCGCGGAGTTCGGCCTGCCGCCGCTGGCGGTCGAACGCATCGCGGCGTTCGTCGGCAAGGGCGCCGACAGGCTGGTGCATCGCGCGCTGACCGACACGCTCGACGGCGAGGTCGATGCGGCGACGTTCGCGCGCGGCCGGGCGGCGTTCTACCGTCACTATCGCGCGACCAACGGCCGCGCCACGGTCGTGTTCGACGGTGTACCGCAGGCGCTGGCGCTGTTGCGTTCGCGCGGTCTGAAGCTGGCGTGCGTGACCAACAAGCCGCGCGAGTTCACGTTGCCGCTGCTCGAGCAACTGCAACTGGCCGGCTATTTCGATGCGGTGGTCGCCGGCGACGAGGTCAAGGAAAAGAAGCCGCATCCGGCGCTGCTGTTGGAAGCCTGCGCGCGGCTCGGCGTGGCGCCGGCGCAGGCGCGCATGATCGGCGATTCGGTGAACGACGCGAGATCG
>JAKANT010000126.1 GCA_021823635.1 Pseudomonadota bacterium | reverse complement strand
GCTACAACCTGCTCGGCGGCGCCAGCGCGCTGGACAACGTGCAGATGCCGGCCATCTACGCCGGCCTGCCCAAGGACGAGCGGGCCGAGCGCGCGCGGCGCCTGTTGGACGAACTGGGTCTTGCCGACCGCGCCGGGCATCACCCGAACGAACTGTCCGGCGGCCAGCAGCAGCGGGTCGCCATCGCCCGGGCGCTGGTCAACGACCCGCCGGTGATCCTGGCCGACGAGCCGACCGGGGCGCTCGACTCGCGCACGTCGGTGGAGATCATGGCGCTGCTGCAGCACCTGAACCGCAACGGCATCACGATCGTGCTGGTCACCCACGAGCGCGACATCGCCGCCTATGCCGGCCGCCTGATCGCCTTTCGCGACGGCCGCGTGCGCAGCGATGAACGCCAAAGCCCGCGCGATGCCGCCGCCGATCTGGCGCGCGCCGATGCGGGGCAGCCGGTCGAATGAACGAAGTCCCGCTCGCGGCGCACGGACGATGAACGCCTGGATGATTTTGAGACTCGCGGTGAAGGCGCTGCGCGTGAACAAGCTGCGTTCGGCGCTGACGATGCTCGGCATGATCATCGGCGTGGCCGCCGTGATCGCGATGATCGCGATCGGCAGCGGCGCGCAGCAGCGCGTGCGCGAGCAGATCAAGAACCTGGGCTCGAACCTGATCCTGATTTTGCCCGGATCGACCACCGCGAGCGGCGTGCGCCTGGGCGCCGGCACCGCGCAGACGCTGACCGAAGAGGACGCGCAGGCGATCGCGCGCGAAGTCGAAGGTGTGGTGGTGGCGGCACCGTCGCTGCGCGGCGCCGGCCAGGTGGTGGCCGGCAACGCCAACTGGTCCACGCAGTTCTTCGGCACCACCAACGACTACCTCGTGGCGCGCGACTGGCCGCTCGCCGCCGGGCGCGCCTTCGAGGATGCCGAGCTGTCGGGCGCCGGCAAGGTGGCGCTGATCGGCCAGACCACCGCCGAGAAGCTGTTCGGCGACGCCGACCCGATCGACCAGGTGATCCGCGTGCGCAAGGTACCGCTGACGGTGATCGGCGTGCTCGATCGAAAGGGCCAGAATGCGCTCGGCCAGGATCAGGACGACATCGTGTTGATGCCGATCTCGACCGCGCGCGCACGCGTGCTCGGCCAGGCGCAGGGGCGGATCAAACGCATCGGCTCGATTTCGGTGAAGGTGGCCGACGGCGCCGACCTGAAGGCGGTCGAAGAACGGATCAAGGAACTGTTGCGGCAACGGCTGAAGGTGCAGCCCGGCGCCGACGATCCGTTCACGATCCGCAACCTGACCGAGATCCTGCAGACGCAGGAGGCCGCGAGCCGCGTGCTGACCCTGCTGCTGGGCGCGGTGGCATCGGTGTCGCTGCTGGTGGGCGGCATCGGCATCATGAACATCATGCTGGTCAGCGTCACCGAGCGCACGCGCGAGATCGGTTTGCGCATGGCGGTCGGCGCGCGCAGCCGCGACATCCTGAAGCAGTTTCTGGTCGAGGCGCTGGTGCTGTCGATGATCGGCGGCGCGGTCGGCATCGCGCTCGGCGCTGGCAGCTCGATCGCGATCGGCGAGTTCGCCAACTGGCGCACCGACATCACGCCGCAGGCGCTCGCACTGGCGGTCGGCTTCTCCGCCGCGGTCGGCGTCTTCTTCGGTTTCTATCCGGCGCGCAAGGCGTCGAAGCTGGCGCCGATCGAAGCGCTGCGCTACGAATGAGCGATCGCGGTTGCACCGCGCGTGCGGCGATCCGCGATCGGACATAATCCGCCGCTCTTTTCGCCCGGAGGCCGGCGGTGGATCTCGTGATGGCGCTGAAGGCGCTGCTGCTCGGCGCGGTCGAGGGATTGACGGAGTTTCTGCCCGTCTCCTCCACCGGCCATCTGATCGTGGTCGAAGACCTGGTGCGCTTTCGGCCCGGCAGCCGCGAGGCGTTCATCGTGTCGATCCAGGCCGGCGCCATCTTTGCCGTGATCTGGGAGTACCGCAGTCGGCTGCTGCGCATGCTGCGCGGGCTGGCCGACGACGGCGCCGACCGCCGGCTGGCGGTCAACGTCGCCATCGCCTTCGTGCCGGCCGCGGTGGCGGGTGTGCTGGCCAAGAACCTGATCGACACCGTGTTGTTCTTCCCGCTGCCGGTGGCGGTAGCGCTGGTCGTCGGCGGGCTGATCATCCTTTGGGTCGAGCGCGCGCACGCGCGGCGCGACTGGCAGCCGCGCGTGCGATCGATCGACGAGATCACGCCCCTTGACGCGCTGAAGATCGGTCTCGCCCAGTGCTTCTCGCTGATTCCCGGCACTAGCCGTTCCGGCGCCACGATCATCGGCGGGCTGATCTTCGGTTTTTCGCGCACCGCCGCCACGCAGTTCTCGTTTTTCCTCGCGATGCCGACGGTGATCGGCGCCGCCGTCTACTCGCTGTACAAGGCGCGTCAACAGATCGACGGCGGCGACCTGCCGCTGTTCGCGCTCGGCTTCGCGGCGTCCTTCGCGGCGGCGCTGGCCTGCGTGCGTTGGCTGCTGCACTACGTGTCGAACCACGATTTCCGCGCCTTTGCCTGGTATCGCATCGCGTTCGGCGGCGTGGTGCTGGCCACCGCCTACCTGGGCTGGGTGCAGTGGGGGGACTGACGATTACGCCGGCACGACGTCGAACGCCACCGAAAGCCTCGGGGTCTCGCTCGTGAACGGCTCCACACCGTGCCACATGTACGCAGGAAACAGCACCAACCGTCCGGCGCCCGGACGTTCGTAATGCTCCGCTTCCAGCGGTGGCGTCGTCGGTATGCCAGGTCTGCCGAAGCGTAACCAGCCCGCGCGGCCGGTGCCGTCGGTCACTTCCGGCGGCAGCGCCACATAGAAAGCCGACGACAGCCAGCCGTGCGGATGCACGTGGTCGGCGTGCGAGCCGCCGCAGCGCAGTCGCACGCTCCACGCGCCGCTGAACGCGGCCTTGCCTGTGTTGTGGGCGCGCAGCGGATCATCGCCGACGCCGAGCCGCGCCAGGTACGCGTGCACGGCGGCGTGCAACGTGGCGAACAGGGCGGCGATCGGTGGGCGCGTCAGTTCCGCCGCCTGCAGATGAAGCTGGCTGCCGCCGCGCACCGATTGCTGCAGGGGATGCGCGACGAAGCAGTGCAGGCTTTCGAGTTCGGCCCGCAGTTCGTCGAGAAAAGCGGCGAGCGACGTCCACCCCTGCGGAACGTCGAGCGGTTGCGACGCGACCAGCGCGCGGTAGTCGTACAGATCGAGATAGCGCGCATCGCCCAGCAGTCGCCAGACCGTAGCCTGCAGCGCGAGCGCATACTGGTTCGACGGCTGCTCCCGGCGCAGCTCCTGCACGACGTCCGCGGCTTCGTCCATGCGACCGGCGGCGAGCAAGGCTTCGGCCAGGCTCTGGCGCGTGGCAAACGTGGAGGGAGCGAGCGCCACCGCGCGGCGCGCCAGCGCCAGCGCACGCGAGGTGTCGCCACGGGCGGCGGCCAGGCGACACGCTTGCTGCAAAAGGGCCACGTCGTCGCCGGCGCGCGTCAGACCTCGCTCGGCCGCGGCCGACGCGGCGGCTGGGTCGCCGGCAAACTCGAGCACCAGCGAACGGACCAGATGCAGCTCGGCGCAGCGAGGCGCTGCTCGCAGCGCGCGCTGCACCGGACGCAACGCCGCAGCGGCGTCGCCGGTGCGCATCCAGATGAGCTGCGCCAGGTCGCGGTGGGCCTGCGCATACGCGGGCCGCAGCTCGATCGCGCGCTCGAACGCCCGCTGCGCTTCGTCGAGACGCCGTAAGGTCTGCAACGCGCGTGCCAGCACCAGCCAGGTCTCGGGCGCGTCGAGGCCAAGCGCGATCGCGCGCCGCGCCGCGTCCTCCGCTGGCGCCGCGTGGCCGAGATCGCCGAACGCGGCGGCGAGGTTGTGCCATGCCACGCGATCGTGTGGATTGGCCGCCAGCTCGCGGCGCAATCGTTCGACGTCGGCGATCCGAGTATTCATGCCGCAACGATAGCGGGCTAAGCTGCATCCTATGAATCAAGCGGCGGCACAACGCAACATCGGCACTGCGCGGCTCGCGGTGGTGGAGGGCGACATCACGCGGCTGGCGGTGGATGCCATCGTCAACGCCGCCAACACGACGTTGCTCGGCGGCGGCGGCGTGGACGGGGCGATCCATCGCGCGGCCGGGCCGGAACTGCTCGCGGCCTGCCGCCGTCTCGGCGGTTGCGCGACCGGAGACGCCAAGATCACGCCGGGATTCAGGCTGCCGGCGAAGTACGTGATCCACGCGGTCGGCCCGGTTTGGCACGGCGGCAGCCGCGGCGAGGCGGATCTACTGCGCTCCTGCTACGTGCGCGCGCTCGGGCTGGCGCAGGCGAATGGGTTGAGTTCGATCGCGTTCCCGGCGATCTCCTGCGGGGCGTACGGCTATCCGGTCCCGCAGGCCGCGCAGGTCGCGGTGCGTGCAGTGATCGACACGCTGCCCGAGGCGCCCGCGGTGCGCGAAGTGTTGTTCGTCTGTTTCGGAGCCGCGACCTGCGAGGCCTTCGCCGCCGCGCTCACGTCGGCCGCCGAATGAACACCAGGTCCCACACCCCGTGCCCAAGCTGCTGGCCGCGGGCGTGGAACTTGGTGGTCGGCCGCTCGGTCAACGGATTGCGCGCCAGCGGCGCAAAGCCATCGTGCAAGTTGGCGAGCCGCGGCTCGGCCGACAGCACCTCAAGCATCTGCTGCGCATAGTGCTGCCAGTCGGTGGCGCAGTGCAGGTAGCCGCCGGGCGCGATGCGGCTCGCGAGCACCCCGACGAACGGCTGCGCGATCAGCCGCCGCTTGTGATGGCGCGCCTTCGGCCAGGGATCGGGAAAGAACACGTGCACGCCGGCCAGGCTGTCGGGTGCCAGCATGTCGCGCACGACTTCGACCGCGTCGTGCTGCACGATGCGGATGTTCGTCAGACCCATTTCGTCGGCGCGGCGCGCGAGCGCCCCGATGCCGGCGACGAACACCTCGACGCACAGGAAGTTCACCTCGGGGTGCGCGCGCGCGATCGCGGCCGTCGTTTCGCCCATGCCGAAGCCGATCTCGAGGACGACGGGCGCGTCGCGCCCGAACGCGGCGGCGGCATCGAACGGCGTGGCCGCATAGGGCACCGCGATCCGCGGAAAGATCTGCTCGTAGGCGCGCCGCTGGGCATCGGTCACGTGACCGCGCCGCAGGGCGAAGCTGCGGATGTGCCGGTGCGGCGGCCCGGCGATCTGCTCGACCGTGGTCGTCATCGGGGGCGATCCTCGCGGTAGCGGCGCCGCGCCTGGCCTCTCGGCCACGCGGAAGACGTGCGGCAGCGCCTGTCGGGGGAGTGGAGCGGGCGATGGGAATCGAACCCACGTCTTGAGCTTGGGAAGCTCAGGTCCTGCCATTGAACGACGCCCGCGCTCCGCAGGATTCTAACGGTCCGGGCGGCGCCGTTTCCGGAAGCTGCTAGCGTTCGGGCCTTTGCGTGGGGCAGCGGGCAATGCGGCGCGAGATTGCGAACGGGGCCGCCTGGATGGTGCTGTTTCGCCTGTTCGACAGGCTGGTCGGACTGGCGAGCACGGTGATCCTGGCGCGCCTGCTGCTGCCTTCGGACTTCGGCGTCGTGGCGATGGCGATGTCGGTCATCGGACTGATCGAGCTGGCGACCGCGTTTTCGTTCGAGATCGCGTTGATCCAGAAGCCCGATCCGCAGCGGGTGCACTTCGACACCGCGTGGACGTTGAACGTGCTTCTTGCCACCGGCGGCGCGCTGGTGACGGTCGCGCTCGAGCATCCCACCGCGGCCTTTTACGGCGAGCCGCGCCTGGCGCCGATGATGTGGGCGGTCGCCGCGGCCTGGCTGGTGTCCGGCTTCGAGAACATCGGCATCGTCGAATTCCGGCGCCAGATGGATTT
>JAKANT010000125.1 GCA_021823635.1 Pseudomonadota bacterium | reverse complement strand
ATGATCGCACTCCTTCGGATGAGACCTCGCCGCCGACTCCCGCGCCTCGCAGCAGCTCTTGCAGGATGCTGCGTGCCAGCAGGTATCCACGGCGGCTGGGTATTATGTGATCATCCGGGATGCGACACGTAGTCGAGATAACGGGTCTGGCGCAAGTCCATCTCCATGCCTTCGAGGATCTGCAACAGACGTTCGCGCGCGATCGAGAAGGGAACCAGATGCGGGGCCAGCGCACGCGTGACCGGGTGCTGCGGCGAGCCGGCATACAGCCGATCGATCTCCTGCGCCCACCAGGCGAGCTTGGCCTGAGCGACGGCAGGCTCGCTCACCTCGTCGACGGCGTCGTCGACTTCGCGGCAATACGCGTACAGCGCGGTGATCGCGCGCCGCTTCTCCGGTGGCAAAAACAGGAACGCGTAGTAAAAGCTCGAGCCGCTCGCGGCGGCCTTCTGCTGGCAGTACTCGTCCGGCGTCATGACACCATTGTGCCGCCGCGCAACGCGCGCATCGCCAGCAGCGACCAGTCTCGCGCACGCAGCGTCGGGCGACGACGAAATACATCGCCGCCGACGGCGTCGATGCGTTCGGCGATGCGCAGTCCCCCCTCGATGACGAGGGCCAGTTCCAGCCCGACGCGGCCGCCCAGCGCGCGCACCAGCGGCCGCCCCGAAACGAGCAACGCGCGCGCGCGCGCCGTTTGCGCCGCCAGCAGCGAGCCCCAGGCGCCGTCTACGCGCCCGGCCGCGATCGCCGACTCGTCGATGCCGAACCGCGCCAGCTCGGACTGCGGCAAATAGATGCGGCCGCGTGCGTAATCGGAGGCGATGTCCTGCCAGAAGTTCACCAGCTGCAGGCCGGTGCAGATGGCATCGGACCAGGCTTCGAGTCGCGGCTCTGCGCGCCGGTACAGCGCCAACAGCAGCCGGCCGATCGGATTGGCCGAGCGGCGGCAGTAATCGAGCAGTGCGTCGTAGTCGGCGTAACGCGCCACGTGCACGTCCTGCACGAAGGCCGACAAAAGGTCGCGCAGGGGCGCCAGCGGCAAGGCGTGCTCGCGCACGGCGGCCGCCAGGTCGGGCCATGCGTTCGGTGCGCCGCGCTCGATGGCGTCGAGCTGCGCCTGCATTTGCTGCAGCCGCTGCAGGCGAATCGGCGGCGCCAGATCGCCTTCGTCGGCAATGTCGTCGGCGCAGCGCGCGAAGCGATAGATGGCGCGTACCGGCGCGCGCAAGCGGCGCGGCAGTAGCAGCGAAGCGACCGGAAAGTTCTCGTAATGACCGACGCCCACGCGGCGAAGCTAGCACGCGCGGTGGCGGGATTCGTCGGGGGTTCCTTTAGAATCGAAAGCGGTTTCGGTACCGCCGCATGCGGCACACCGAGACGCGCGCGAAGGTGGCGAAATTGGTAGACGCACCAGGTTTAGGTCCTGACGCCTTCACCGGCGTGTGGGTTCGAGTCCCACCCTTCGCACCAGATGACCGAGCGCCCGGCCTGGGTCGGCGCCTCTCTTCGGAAAGACATGTCGCCAACGATCGAAACTCTCGGCGCGCTTGAGCGCCGTATCCATTTGACGGTGCCGGCCGCCGAGTTGGAGCGTGAGGTCAACGCACGCCTGACCAAGCTGGCGCGCTCGTTGAAGATGCCGGGCTTCCGGCCGGGCAAGGTGCCGTTGAAAATGGTGGCCGCGTCCTACGGCGCGCAGGTGCACAGCGAAGTGTTGAACGACAAGCTCGGCGCCGCGTTCAACGCCGCCGTCACCGCCAACAATCTGCGCGTGGCCGGAACGCCGCGGCTCGAGGCGGAAGCGGCCACTGGCGCCGGCGAGCTGGCGTTCGCCGCCACTTTCGAAGTCCTGCCCGAAGTGAGGATCGGGGATTTGTCGTCGCTGCGTATCGAGCGTCCGCAATGCCCGGTCGGTGACGTGGAAATCGACAAGACGATCGAAATCATGCGGCGCCAGCGCGCGCGCTACGAACCGGTCGAGCGGGCCGCCGCCGACGGCGACCGGGTCACGGTCGATTTCGTCGGTTCGATCGACGGCGCGCCTTTCGCTGGCGGCAGCGGCAGCGACGTCCCGTTCACGCTCGGGCAGGGCCGCATGCTGCCCGAGTTCGAGGCCGCGGTACGCGGGATGCGGGCCGGCGAGCGAAAGATCTTCAGCCTGGCGTTTCCGGCCGACTATCGCGCGACCGAACTGGCCGGCAGGCAGGCGTCGTTCGAGGTGACCGTCAAACGGGTCGAAGAGGCGCAGTTGCCGCCAGTCGATTCCGAGTTTGCGCGCGCGCTGGGCGTGGCCGACGGTGATCTGGCCAAGATGCGCGCCGAAATCAAAGCCAACCTGGAACGCGAAGTTGCGGCGCGATTGCGTTCGCGAACGCGTGAAGCGGTGATGCAGGCGCTAGCGTCGGTGGCGCAGTTCGAACTGCCGAAGTCCCTGGTGGCGGCCGAACAGCAGCGTCTGGCCGAAATGGCGCGCGCCGATCTGGCCGCGCGCGGTGTGGCCACCGAGGGCGACGCGGCGCTTGCGCCCGAGCTGTTCGTCGAACAGGCGCAACGGCGCGTGCGGCTTGGTCTGATCATCGCGGAGATCGTGCGCAGCCAGCGCCTGCAGGCGCGGCAGGAGCAGATCCGCAAGGCGATCGAGGAGATCGCGCAAAGCTACGAGAAGCCGTCCGAGGTGATCCAGTGGTACCTGAGCAACCGCGAGCGGCTGGCCGAGTTGGAGAGCGCGGTGACCGAAGACAACGTCATCGGGTGGGTCCTGCAGCAGGCGCAGACGGTGCCGGTTGCGGTGGCATTCGACGAATTGATGGGGCCCGGCCGCTGACCGCGGTTGGGCATCGCAGGAGTGGCCATGAGCAGCAAAGACGTCATCGAACCGCAAGGTCTCGGCATGGTGCCGATCGTGATCGAGCAGAGCGGGCGCGGCGAGCGGGCGTACGACATCTACTCGCGCCTGTTGCGCGACCGCGTGGTGTTTCTGGTCGGGCCGGTCAACGAGCAGACCGCGAATCTGGTGGTTGCGCAGATGCTGTTTCTGGAGTCCGAGAATCCGGACAAGGACATCGCGCTGTACATCAACTCGCCGGGCGGCTCCGTCTATGCCGGCATGGCGATCTATGACACGATGCAGTTCATCAAGCCGGACGTATCGACGATCTGCGTCGGCATGGCGGCCAGCATGGGGGCGTTTCTGCTTGCCGCCGGCGCGCGCGGCAAGCGCTATGCGCTGCCCAACTCCCGCATCATGATCCATCAGCCGTCCGGCGGCTCGCAGGGGCAGGCGGCCGATATCGAGATCCAGGCGCGCGAAATCCTTTACCTGCGCGACCGCATCAATCAGATCCTGGCCGAGCGCACCGGCCAAACGGTAGACAAAATCCGCGCCGACAGCGACCGCGACAACTTCATGTCGGCCGAGGATGCATTAAAGTACGGCTTGATCGACAAGATCTTCTACAGGCGCGGCGAAACCAGTTAGCGCGTGGGCGCGGGCAGACGGGGATATGTCGGACAAGAAAGGCTCGAGCGAAAAGCTGCTGTATTGCTCCTTCTGCGGCAAGAGCCAGCATGAAGTCAAGAAGCTGATCGCCGGCCCGTCGGTGTTCATCTGCGATGAGTGCATCGACCTGTGCAACGACATCATCCGCGATGAATCGAACGGCGAGGCGGCGGCTGGGGGCGCGCGCTCCGACTTGCCGACCCCGACCGAGATCAAGGCCATCCTCGACCAATACGTGATCGGGCAGGACAAGGCCAAGCGCATCCTCGCGGTCGCCGTCTACAACCATTACAAGCGCCTGAAACACTTGACGGCGAAAGACGACGTCGAACTCGCGAAGAGCAACATCCTGCTGATCGGTCCGACCGGTTCGGGCAAGACGCTGCTGGCGCAGACGCTGGCGCGCCTGCTGAACGTACCGTTCGTGATCGCCGACGCGACCACGCTGACCGAGGCGGGCTACGTCGGCGAAGACGTCGAAAACATCATCCAGAAGCTGCTGCAGAACTGCAATTACGAGGTCGAAAAGGCGCAACGCGGAATCGTCTACATCGACGAAATCGACAAGATTTCGCGCAAGAGCGAGAACCCGTCGATCACGCGCGACGTCTCCGGCGAGGGCGTGCAGCAGGCATTGCTCAAGCTGATCGAGGGAACGATCGCCGCGGTGCCGCCGCAGGGCGGGCGCAAGCATCCGAACCAGGACTTCGTGCAGATCGACACCACCAACATCCTTTTCATTTGCGGTGGCGCGTTCGACGGTCTCGAAAAGATCATCCGCAATCGCACCGAAAAGAGCGGCATTGGCTTCGGCGCCGAGGTGATCGGCCAAAGCGGCCGCTCGGTCGGCGAGTTGCTGCGCGACGTCGAGCCCGAAGACCTGATCAAGTTCGGCCTGATTCCGGAGTTGGTCGGCCGGCTGCCGGTGGTGGCGACGCTCGACGAGCTGTCCGAACAGGCCCTCGTACAGATCCTGATCGAGCCGAAGAACGCGCTGATCAAACAGTTCCAGCGCCTGCTGTCGATGGAAGGCGTGGACCTCGAGGTGCGCCCCGAAGCGTTGACGGCGATCGCCAAGAAGGCGCTGAAGCGCCGCACCGGCGCGCGCGGACTGCGCTCGATCGTCGAGAGCGTGTTGCTGGACGTGATGTTCGATCTGCCGAGCCTAAAGAACGTCAGCAAGGTGGTGGTCGACGAGAACGCCGTCGCCGGCGGGCGGCCCATCTTGCTGTACACCGACCAACCGAAAGTCGCGGGCGGTCCGCGTTAGCTCGGCGCGCGGCCGTCGCGGGCGGCGGTCGTGGCGCTACCGTGCTAGAGTGAATTCGTGGCTGCCCGCGTCCTCGACGCGGGTATCGGTTCGCATCACTTGAGATTGCCGCTTTCATCCGCATCTTTGCGGCATCGATTTAAGGACCCCATTCATGTCCAGCACCGTCTTGCCTGCCGTGCGCATCTCGCTGCGGCTGCTGCCGCTGCGCGACGTCGTCGTCTTCCCGCACATGGTGATCCCGCTGTTCGTCGGGCGGCCGAAGTCGATCAAGGCGCTCGAGGCGGCGATGGAAAGCGGCAAAAGCATCATGCTGGTGGCGCAGAAGAACGCCGCCAAGGACGAACCGCGCGCGGAAGACATCTACTCGATCGGCTGTATCGCAACCATCCTGCAACTGCTGAAACTACCGGACGGCACCGTCAAGGTGCTGGTTGAGGGAACGCAGCGCGCCCACATCCACGTGATGGAAGAGGGCGGAACCCACTTCACCTGCGAGCTGACGCCGATCGCGCCGGAAGCGGTCGCCAATGCCGAGGTCGAGGCACTGCGGCGCGCGGTGTTCGCGCAGTTCGACCAGTACGTGAAGCTGAACAAGAAGATCCCGGCCGAGATCCTGACATCGATCGCCGGCATCGACGACGCGGGCCGCCTGGCCGATACGATCGCGGCCCACCTGCCGCTGAAGATCGAGCAGAAGCAGAAGATCCTGGAGATGGCGGGATTGACGCAGCGGCTCGAACACCTGCTCGGGCAGCTCGAAACCGAGATCGACATCCTGCAGGTCGAGAAGCGCATCCGCGGGCGCGTCAAGCGCCAGATGGAAAAGAGCCAGCGCGAGTACTACCTGAACGAGCAAGTCAAGGCGATCCAGAAGGAGCTCGGCGAGGGCGAGGAAGGCGCCGACCTCGAGGAGCTCGAGAAGAAGATCAAGGCCGCCCGCATGCCGAAACAGGCCAGGCAGAAGGCCGAGAGCGAACTGAAGAAGCTGAAGCTGATGTCGCCGATGTCGGCCGAGGCGACGGTGGTGCGCAATTACATCGACACCCTGGTCAGCCTGCCGTGGAAGAAGAAGAGCAAGATCAACAACGATCTGGCGAATGCGCAGAAGGTGCTCGACGAGGATCACTACGGGCTGGACAAGGTCAAG
>JAKANT010000124.1 GCA_021823635.1 Pseudomonadota bacterium | reverse complement strand
CAGCCCGCCGCTGGCGGCGGGCTGGAACGCACACCTGCGCGCGGTACGCACGCAGCTCGAACTCGATCCCAAGCTGCGCGAGCTGGCGATCTGCGCGGTCGCGGCTCTCAACGGGGCCGACTACGAATTCGTCCACCATGCCCCGGAGTTCGTCGCCGCCGGCGGCAGCGAGCATCAGCTGCGCGCGCTACGCGCGCCGGATCGCGCATTGGCCGACGCGGAACTGTTCGATGCGGCACAGCGTGCCGCCCTGGCGCTGACGGTCGAAATGACGCGCGACGTCGCCGTGGCCGACGCCACCTTCGCGGCCGCGCTTGCCGCGCTCGGGCCGCGCGCAGTGGTCGAGCTGGTGGGCGTGATCGCCACCTACAACATGGTGTCGCGCTTCCTGGTCGCGCTCGGCGTCGAGCCCGAGTGAGCGGCGGCCACCTCGCGCAGCAGCGCACGCAGCGGCGCAGGCAAAGCGGCCGTGTCGATCTGCGCCAACGGCAGCCAGCAGGCGCCCGGTTCGCGCGCCGCGTGCGCGAGCCTTTCGATGCGCGCGACGCGCGGCGTGAACTGCAGCGTGAAATGCGTAAACGCATGGCGCCGCGCCGGCAGTGCGCGCACGGGCGTGGCGGCGCCGAGCGCGGCGGCGGCCGCATCGAGCGCGGCGACGCCGTCGAACTGAGGCAGCGCGAGCAGGCCGCCCCAAATGCCGGACGGCGGCCGCTTCTCGACCAGCACCGCGTCGCGATGCAGGGCGACCAGCATCTGCACGCGTCGCACCGGCGCCTCGCGGCGCGGGCGCGCGGCCGGCAATTCGTCCACGCGCCCGGTTCGCAGCGCGACACAGGTGCGCGCCAGCGGGCAGGCGCCGCAGCGCGGGCGCGCGCGCGTGCAGACGGTCGCCCCCAGATCCATCATGCCCTGCGTGTAGGCCGGCATCGAAGCGGCGTCCGGCAGCAACGCCTGCGCGCGCCGCCACAGTTCACGTTCGACGGCGCCGGCGCCCGGAAATCCCTCGATGCCGAAATGGCGCGCCAGCACGCGCTTGACGTTGCCGTCCAGGATCGCGGCGCGCTCGTTGAAGCAGAACGCGGCGATGGCCGCCGCGGTCGAGCGGCCGATGCCGGGCAGCCGCTGCAGCTCGGCCGCGCTGCGCGGGAACGTGCCGCCGTGCTCGGCGACGATCGCGCATGCGCACGCGTGCAGGTTATGCGCGCGCGCGTAGTAGCCGAGCCCGGCCCAAAGCGCCAAGACCTCGTCGAGCGCCGCGGCCGCCAGCGACCGCACGTCGGGAAAGCGCGACAGGAAGCGCGTGTAGTAGCCGATCACGGTGGACACCTGCGTCTGCTGCAGCATCACCTCGGCCAACCAGACTCGATACGGATCGCGGCCCGACCACGGCAGATCGCGGCGACCGTGCGCGCGCTGCCACGCGACCACGCGGGCGGCGAAGTCGGACATCCGCTGCTAGATCTCGACGCGCAGGTACGCCGGCGTGTCGGCGTCGGCCGCCGCGGCGGCGCGCACGCTGGCCGCCGTTTCGCGGCTCGCCAGAGTGCGCGCCTGGCCGGCGAACTTCTTCAGCTCCTCGAGGCGGCGCTGCACGTCTTCCAGCGCCTCCTCCAGCTCGCCGATGCGCGCATCGAGCGACTCCTGCGCGTCACGGATGCGCGCCACCGACTCGGCACGCTTCTTCAACTGCTGGCGCTGCTCGCGCACCTGCACCTCGATCGGCGGCAGCAGCGAGCGCACCCATGCCTCGGTGTCGCGCTCGGCGGCGGCGAACACTTCCCGCGACTTCGACACCACGGTGTCGAAAAAGCGTTCGATCAGCGCCCACTTGTCGCGCGTCAGCACCGCCAGCGCGCCAAAATGACTGCGGTACGCCTCCTCGGCGCGCTCCAGCTCGGCCAGGTAGGTGTCGAGCGAAAACGGCATCGGCGGCGACAGGCTCCAGCCCAGATCCTCGGCGAAACGCCGCTGCACGCCGAGCACCATTTTCTCGATCTCGGCGATCTTGGCATTGGACTGCCGCAGCAGCTCGCGCAACTGCTGGAAGTAGTCCTTGACCGCGCTGAAGAACTGCGGTGTCAACCGCACCTTGCGCAGACGTTCGCGCGTCTCCAGCACGCGCGCGCGCAGCGATTCGAGCCGCAGCGGCGCATACGCCTCGTTGGCCAGTCGCGCCAGCACGACGCGCGCGGCCACGATCTTGCGCACGTTTTCCTCGAAGTCGCGGCTCTCGGCCTGGGCGCGGATCAGCATGCGCTCGATCGAGCTCTGGTTCTTGCCCTGCAACGCGCGCAGTTCGTACAGCTGTTCGATCAGGCTGCGCTCGCGCGCGGTCAGCGCCTGCCGCACCTCGCCGGTGACGCGTTCGATCACCGCCTGCGTCTGCTCGCGCACGATGCGTTGCTTGGCCGGCACCAGCAGGTCCACCAGCGCCGCCTCCAGCGCCGGCAGGCGGCTGGCGCGCAGCAGTTTCTGGTCGCCGGTGACCTTGGCCACCAGCCCCTTTTGCGCCGACACGGGAAACACGCGCGCCGGTGCCAGCCCCAGCGTGGCGCTCACGCTTGCGACCTGCTTGGCGACTTCGGCCTCGATTTCGGACTCGCTTTTCAGCGCGTCCCACAGGCCGTCGATCTTGTTCAGCACCGCGATATGGTTGTGCGTCGCCCCGGAGTCGCCGACGATGTGACGCCAGACGTCGAGGTCGCTTTTCGTCACGCCGGTGTCGGCGGCGAGCACGAACAGCACGGCGTGCGCGGACGGCACCAGCGATAGCGTCAGCTCGGGCTCGGTGCCGATCGCGTTCAGCCCCGGCGTGTCGAGAATCACCAGCCCCTGCTTGAGCAGCGGGTGCGGGAAGTTGATCACGGCATGCCGCCAACGCGAAATCTCGACCATGCCGTCGCGATCGACCGCCACCGCCTGGTCCTTGTCCTCCGGGTCATACAGCCCGTACATGCGCGCCTCGTCCACCGACACGCGCACCGTTTCGGACACCAGCTTGAACGCCTGCAACATGCCGTCGGGCGAGTTGGTGTCGACCGCGAACACGCGCCACTCGGCGGCCGCTTTCTTGAAGTCCGCCGTGGTGCCGAAGCGCGCGCGCGTCTCGATCGGCAGCGCGCGGATGCACGGCGGCAGCGATTCGTCGTACATCAGTTCGGTCGGGCACATCGTCGTGCGGCCGGCCGACGACGGCAGGATGCGGCGCCCGTAATCGGCGAAGAAGATCGCGTTGATCAGCTCCGATTTGCCGCGCGAGAACTCGGCCACGAACGCGATGACCAGCTTGTCCTCGCTCAGGCGGTCGAGGGCGACGTCGAGGCGCCGCGCGGCGTCGCCTTCCAGCAGCTGCGTGCTCTCCAGCCAGCGGCGCAACTGAACGATCGAGCCCGCGAGGGCGTCGCGCCAGGCGCCGTATTCGTGAAAGCTGGTCGCGAGTTGAGCCATCGAAGACCGCCGACCTGCCAAGGGCCGCGGCAATCTATCACAGGGGTGGCGGTGCAATCGCTCGCGCTGACGGATGAATCCGGGCCTAACCGCCGCGACGCTTTGTGCCGGCGCCCGCGTCAGCGCTGGCAGCGCGGGCAGTAGTAGGTCGCGCGCTGTCCCTGCACGATGCGCCGGATCGGTGCGGCACACACGAGGCACGGCAGGCCGGCACGGTCGTACACGCGCGCGGCGAGCGTGAAGTAGCCGGTGCTGCCGTCGGCGCCGACGAAATCGCGCAGCGTGGAGCCGCCGCGTTCGATCGCCTCGGTGAGCACCGCGCGGATCGCATCGGCCAGCCTGGTGCAGCGCGCGCGGCCGAGACGGTGGGCCGGCCGGCGCGGGTCGATGCCGGCGCGAAACAGGCTCTCCGAGGCGTAGATGTTGCCCACGCCGACCACCACGTCGCCCCCGAGCAGCACCTGCTTGATCGACGCGCGCCGCCCGCGTGTCGCCGCGTACAAATAAGCGCCGTCGAAGCGCGCATCGAACGGCTCGCGTCCCAGCCGGGCGAGCAGCGCGTGCCGTTCGACGTCGCCGCGCCCGCGCGGGTGCCAAAGCAGCGCGCCGAAGCGGCGCGGATCGGTCAGCCGCGCCACCCGCACGGTGCGCCCGGCGCCGAACTCGAGATCGGCATGATCGTGCGCACCGGGCGGCGGCGGCGCCGTCAAATGCAGGCGCCACGAGCCGGACATGCCCAGATGCGAGATCAGCGTGCCGTGCGGGAAGCGCCACAACAGGTACTTGCCGCGCCGGTCCAACCGCAGCAACGGCCGGCCGGCGAGCAATCGCCCGAGTTGCGCCGGCACCGGCCAGCGCAGGCGCCGATCGCGCACCCGCACCGCGCGTACCGTCAACCCTTCGACGTGCGGGGCGAGCGCGCGACGAGTGACTTCGACTTCGGGCAGTTCGGGCATGGCGAGCGACTAGACTGAGGGCCGATTCGATGCGCGAGACGACGATGCTGCGACGCTTGTTGCTGCCGCTGGCCGCCGCGGCGGGCGCGATGCTCAGTGTAGGTTGTGCCAGCCCGCCCGCCGCGGAACCGCGCGCGCCGGCCGTGGGCGACGCGCAGCGCGTGGAACCTTCGCGGCCGGTGGCGAAGAGCGAGCCGGCGGCCGGCGACGCGCTGCCGCCCGTCACCCTCACCAGTGCGCTGCTGTACCGGATCATGGCGGCCGAGGTCGCCGTGCAGCGGGGCGAGCTCGGAGCGGCCTTCGCCACTTTTGTCGCGGTCGCCAAAGAGACGCGCGACCCACGCTTCGCACAGCGCGCGGTCGAAGTGGCGATCGGCGGTCGCGCGATCCCGCAAGCGCTCGAAGCGGCGCGCCTGTGGCGCGAACTGGCGCCGAAGTCCAGCGACGCGGCGCAGACGTTGGCGGCGCTGCTGATCGCCGACAACCGTTTCGCCGACGCCGCGCCGCTGTTGCGCGAGCAGATCGCCGCCGATGCGCAGCCCGCCGAAGCCATCGGCCGCGTGCAGCGCATGCTGGCACGCGCCGCCGATCGCGCGGCCGCCTTCGCGCTGCTGCAGGAACTGGCGGCGCCGTACCGGGACGACCCGGCAAACGGCGCCGAGGTGCGCCTGGCGTTGGCCGCCGGCGCCCACGCGGCCGGCGACGCGAAACGCGCCGCCGACGACAAGGATATCTCGCGGCTCACCCACGTCAAGGTGGCGACGAAATTCATCAAGATCGCCGAGGGCCACTTCGCCTCCAAGCGGCAGCAAACCTCCGCCGCGCTGGAAGAGCATGTCGTCGAGCAGGCTGCGGGCGTCGGCGGTGCCTTTGCCTTTTGTGTCCACCGCCCATCCGAGGGGAAGTGTTTTCCCTTCGCGCTCATACACCTCGATTTTACCTCTCGTCACGCAGGTGGTGGCCATATCCAAAGTGAAAATTTTCCCATCATGTGCGGGAACCGAAAAAGCGATCGGGTTCGTACCGAACATGGCGGCGCGGCCGAATGTGGGCACGCCCAAGGCGGCGGTATTAGTCATGCTGATACCTATCATGTCGCGGCGAGCGGCCATTTCCGTATAATACCCGGCTATCCCATAGTGATTGGAGTTGCGGATCGATGCGAATGCCGCCCCCACGGCCCCGGCTTTGCCGATTATCTGCGTCATTGTTTTTTTGCTAAGACTCAAGCCCATGGCGCCTTCGGCATCCACGACGAGCGACATGGGAGTTTCGCGGAGTACTGTGGGATGTACATCGGCGGACATGATGCCTTTTTTGATTCCGTTTTCATACCGCCAGAGGCGACCAACCCCATGGCTTCCGATTCCGCGAGCGTCGGCGGCGACCAATATTTCCGCTGAATCCAAGGCATCATCCCTGGACAAGCCCAATTTCATGAAAACATCGACGCAGAAGGTTTCAAGTTTTTTTCGGTCCACCCTTATCCCTTCTCTCATGGCAAAAGTCCTCTTTTATGCACGAGTTGTCCCGT
>JAKANT010000123.1 GCA_021823635.1 Pseudomonadota bacterium | reverse complement strand
CTTCGCGCGTCTGCGTGCCGCGCGATCGATCGCGCCTGTACGCCGCCGTCCGCCCGTCGGGGCGCGGACCTTGGCGGATCGCGATCCGCCGCGGCGGGCAGCCGGGCCGCGACGCTCCCGTGCCCCGTGCGGGCCGCGCCTTTCCATGGAGGAAACGTCGATGAACGAAAGAACCGTTGCGCGCGCCCGTCGCGCGCTCGCCGGCGGTGCGCTGGCGCTGGGTCTGCTGTGGCTGCCGCTTGCCGGCGGCGCGCAGCAAGTGCTGCGGGTGACCACCATCCCGGAGGAAGCCGCCACCGAGCAGATGCGCAAATTCGGCCCGCTGGTCCGCTATCTGGAGCGGCAGCTCGGCATCAAGGTCGAATTCACGCCGGTCAACGACTACCCGGCGGCGGTGGAAGCGCTGGTCAACAAGCAGGTCGAACTGGCCTGGCTGGGCGGATTCACGCACGTGCAGGCGCAAATCCGCTCCGGCGGCAAGATCGTCCCGATCGCGCAGCGCGAGGAGGACGCGCAGTTCCGCTCGGTGTTCATCGCGCAGAAGGGCTCGGGCATCAAGACGCTGGCGGACCTGAAGGGCAAGCAGGTGAGCTTCGGTTCGCAGTCGAGCACCTCCGGCCACCTGATGCCGCGCAGCTTTCTGCTGCAGGCCGGCATCGATCCTGAAAAAGACTTCAAGCGCATCGCCTACTCGGGCGCGCACGACGCGACGATCGCTTCGGTGGTCAGCGGCCGGGTGGACGCCGCCGCGCTCGACATCACGGTGTGGCGCAAGTTCGTCGAAGAAAAGAAGGTTGACACAAGCAAGGTGGACGTCTTCTACACCACGCCGCCGTTTTACAACTACAACTGGTCGGTGCACGCGGACATGCCGGCGGCGCTGCGCGAACGCATCGCCAAGGCCCTGTTCGATCTGTCGATGGATACGCCGGAGGGCAAGGAGATCCTGACGCTGAATCGCGCCACCAAGTACATCCCGACGCGCGCGGAGAACTACAAGGGGCTGGAGGCGGCCGGCCGCAGCGCCGGATTGATCAAATAGCCGACTGCTTTCGAGCGAACGGCCGCGATGCGCATCGAACTGCAGGCGCTCGCCATACGCCATCCGGCGGCACGGCCGGATGCGCCAGCGGCACTAAAGCCGCTGACGCTCGCCATCGCCGCAGGCGAGCAGGTCGCGGTGATCGGCCCCTCGGGCGCCGGCAAGACCACGCTGCTGCACGGGCTTGCCTGCGCCCTGCGGCCGGTCGCTGGCCGGCTGCTGCTCGACGGCATCGATCCCTGGGGGCTGCCGGTGCGGCGCCTGCAACGGTTGCGCGGTCGGTTGTTTCTCGCCCCGCAGACACCGCCGCTGCCGCCACGCCAACGCGCGATCACCGCGCTGCTCGCCGCGCGGCTGCCGCGGCTGTCGCTGTGGAAAAGCCTGCGCGCGCTCGTGTACCCGGACGACATCGCCGGCGCCTACGAGGCGCTGGCGCGCTTCGACCTGGCCGACAAGCTGTGGCAGCGCGTCGATCGTCTGTCGGGCGGTGAGCGGCAGCGGGTGGCGCTGGCGCGCGCGCTGCTCGCGCCCGCCTCACTGTGGCTGATCGACGAGCCGCTGTCGGCGCTCGACCCCACGCGCGCGCGTCAGGCGATCGATACGCTGACCGAGGCGGCGCGCGTGCGCGGCGCAACGCTGATCGCCACGCTGCACCAGGTCGACGTGGCCACCACGCGCTTCGCCCGCGTCATTGGGCTTCGCGACGGCGAGCTTGCGTTCGATCTGCCCGCGCGTGAGGTCTCGCGCGAACGCCTGCGCGAGCTGTACGCGCAGCACGAACACGAGCTGGCCGGCGAGCCGGCCGCGCCGCCGGCGCCGCCCCCGCCGCCCGCGCCTGCCGTCATGGTGTGCCGCTGATGCGATGAGCGCCGCGCTGCTCGCCCCGCCGCCGACGCGCGATCCGGCATGGCTGCGGCGACTGTTTTGGGCCTGCGCGGCGGTGGCCCTGCTGGCGCCGGCGCTGGTGGCCACCGAGTTCAAGCCGTGGGTGTTTTTCGAGCCGGAGAACCTGCGCGTGACGCGCCGCTTCCTGGCCGAATTTTTCCCGCCGCGCGTCGATGCAGAGTTTCTCGCGCTGGTGGCGCGCGAGGCCTGGCGCACGGTAGCGATCGCCACCGCCGGCATGGCGCTCGCCTTGGTGGCAGCCATTCCGATGACACTTGCAGCAACCAGCACGCTGTCGATCTCCGCGCTGCCGGGCCGCATGCATGCGCTGCCGTTCCTGCTGCGGCAGGCGGTGCGCTGGCTGTTGATCGTGCTGCGCAGCGTGCCCGAGCTGATCTGGGCGCTCGTGTTCGTGCGCGTGGTCGGGTTGGGTGCGACCGCCGGCGTGCTGGCGATCGCGCTCACTTACAGCGGCATGCTCGGCAAGGTCTACGGGGAGATCCTGGAAAGTGGCGATACGCAGTCGAGCGCCGCGCTGCTGCGTAATGGCGCCGGACGCTTGCAGGCCTTTTTTTACGCAGCCCTGCCGCAGAACGCGGCGGAACTGACCAGTTACACGGTGTACCGCTGGGAGTGCGCGATCCGCTCCTCCGCGGTGCTCGGCTTCGTCGGCGCCGGCGGGCTGGGCCAGCAGATGGACATGTCGATGAAGATGTTCAACGGCTCGGAAGTGAGCACGATGCTGATCGTCTTCGTGCTGCTGGTGTGGCTGGCGGATCGTGCCAGCGCCGTGCTGCGGCGGATGCTCGGATGAGCGCGCGCCCCGACCCTGCCGCCAACCAGCCGTTCAAGGCGCCGCCGCCGCTCGTGCACGCGCGCTGCCTCGCCTGCTGGGTGCTGCTGGGGTTCGTGGCGCTGGCGGTGGCGAGCTTCGTCTCGCTGGACTTGCAGTGGGCGCGGCTTTTTTCCTCCGATGCGTTGGCGCGGATGGCGAAGTTCGTCGGCGAGCTGCTGCAACCGAACCTCGAGCCGCGCTTCCTCGCCAAGCTGGCGGCGGCCTCGCTGCAGACGCTCGCGATGTCGGCCGTGGGCACGCTGCTGGCGATGGTGCTCGGGCTGCTGATCGCGCTGCCGGCGGCGCGCCCGCCGCTGGCGGGCTGGGCGGTGGTACGCGGCGCGGCGCGGCTGCTGCTCAACGTGCTGCGTTCGATCCCGGAGCTGGTATGGGCCGCGCTGCTGCTGATCTCGGCCGGACTGGGGCCGCTGGCAGGGACGCTCGCGCTCGGCCTTCACACCGCCGGCGTGCTCGGCCGCCTGTTCGCGGAGGCGATCGAGAACGCCCCGCCCGCGCCCGCCTTCGCGCTGCGCGCGCAGGGTGTCGGCGGCGGCCGTGTGTTCTTGTACGCGACCCTGCCGACGGTCCTGCCGCAGCTGCTCTCCTACACCCTCTACCGCTGGGAGAACAACATCCGCGCCGCGGCCGTCCTCGGTGTCGTAGGCGGCGGCGGGTTGGGGCAGATGCTCGCCTTCCACATGGGGCTGTTCCAGATGCGCGAGACGAGCTCGATTCTGCTCGCGATGCTGCTGCTCGTCGCGGCCGTCGATCTCGGCTCCTACCTTCTGCGACGGGCGCTGGCGCGCTGAACCGACGCGCCAGCGGGCTGCGCTGCGTCGGACGCGCGCAGCAGCTCGATCAACCGATGCGCCGCCGGCGCTAGGTAGCCTTGGGAACGGATCACGACGACCAGCCGCCGCCGCATCGTCGCTTGCGCGCTCGGGACCTCGCGCAGTGGCGTACCCGGTTGGTTCAAGTGGTGGCGCGAGATGAAACTCAGCAGGCCGGTTTCTGCGATCAAGGCCGGCAGCATCAACAGGCTGCTGCTCTCAATCTGCACTTGCGGCGGCGGCAGGCCGTGCCGCCGGAACGTGTGATCGAGCCAGTCTCGCGTCGGCGCGCCGGGCGGCTGCAAGACCCAGCGGTACGCGCACAAGTCGGCGAGCCGTGCGCGCGATCGCAGGATCGCATGATCGCGGCGTGCCGCGACGACGATTTCGTCCTGCGCGACGTACATCTGCGTGAAGCCCGGCTCGGCCGCGCTCTCGGTGCCGATCATCAAATCCAGTTCGCCGGCGCGCAACAGGGGCTTGAGCGTATCGATCAACCCGACCACGGTCTTCAAGGTGACACCGGGCGCTTGTTCCAGCAGCGCGCGCACCGCCGCTGGGAGCAGAAACTGTGCGGCTGTCGGAACGACGCCGATGCGTACATGGCCCGACAGGCCGCGGCCGATCGCCGAGATCTCTCGCCTGGCGTCCTCCACATCCAAGCGCAGGCGCCGCGCCCATTGGAGAAGCACCTGTCCGGCCGCGGTCAGGCGAATGCCGCGCCCGAATTTTTCAAACAGCGGCGCGCCGCAGGCCTGCTCCAACCGTCGAATGCTGCTGGTCAGCGCCGGCTGGGTGCGATGCAGTTTCGCGGCCGCGCGACCCACGTGCTCGAGGGCAGCGATGGTTTCGAAATAGCGCAGGTCACGTAGGTCCACTGCAAAAGCCGAATTTATCGATGAGAAGAAATATTCGATTGGACTGTAGCGGTGCAGGCGCCAATACTCAAGTCCGTCGGCGGTCGGTCGAAGGCGGCGACCGCAGCCGGGGCGCCGCTTCATCGAATCACGAGGAGACACCCATGAATTCGCTTTGCCGTGCGCTGCTTGCCATCGGCGTCGCCCTCGCGGCGGCTGGCGCGAGCGCGCAGACGTACCCCAGCAAACCGATCCGCGTGATCGTGCCGTTTCCGCCTGGCGGCGGCACCGACATCATCGCGCGCGACGTGAGCCAGAAAGTCGCCGCCCTCACCGGCTGGACGTTGGTAGTCGACAACCGGCCGGGCGCAGGCGGCAATCTCGGCGTGGAGGCGGTCGCGAAGTCGCCACCGGACGGCTACACGCTGGTGCTCGGCCAGACGAGCAACATGGCGATCAATGCGACGCTTTATCCGAAGCTGCCATATGACCCGCAGAAGGATCTGGCGCCGATCGTGCTCGTGGCCCAGGCACCGCTGGTCTTGGTCACCGCGGCGGGCTCGCCCTTCAAGACGTTGGACGATGTGGTGAAGGCCGCCAAGAGCAAACCCGGCGCGATCAATTTCGCCTCCCCCGGCAACGGCACGGTTGCGCATCTGACGAGCGAGCTGTTTCAGAAGGCCGCGGCAATCAAACTTCAGCACATTCCCTACAAGGGCGCGGCGCAAGCGTTGACCGACGTGATCAGCGGCAGCGTAGAGCTCTACATGTCGTCGGTGCCGACGTTGCTGGCACAGATTCGGCAGGGCAAGCTGCGCGCGCTGGCGGTCACGTCCGCCAAGCGGGTCGACGATCTGCCCGACGTCCCGACCATCCAGGAGTTGGGCTATCCGGGCTTCGACGCCTCCACATGGTTCGGCTTTCTCGCGCCGGCGGGCACGCCGAACGAAATCGTCGCCAAGCTCAATGCCGAGTTCAACCGGGCGTTGCAACAGCCGGACTTGCGCAAGAAGCTCGCCGATCAAGGCGCCGAACCGATCGGCGGCACGCCCGCGCAATTCGCGGCGCTCATCAGGAACGACATCGTGCGCTGGGGCAAAGTGGTCAAGGAATCCGGCGCCCGCATCGACTGATCATCGACGGAAAGTCCGCTGCGCCCCTGGCGCCGCGCGCAGAATCAACGCCGACGCGTTCACGTCACGGACGGCGAGTGCATCGCCGCCGCTCGCCTAAGGCTTTCGATGAAGCGAACCACACCAATGGACATCGTTGTACGCGACATCGACCGCGTCGCGGGCGAGCTGGTCGCCGCAGCCGCGAAATACCCGGCTTCGATCCTGGCCGACGTCGCCGGCCGTCGCGGGGCATTGAACGGTCGCATCGCACCGCTCTCGCCGTCGATGCGATTTGCCGGCCCGGCGGTCACCGTCGAAGTACGCCCCGGGGACAACTTGATGATCCACGCCGCGCTCGCCATTGCGCAGCCCGGTGACGTGATCGTCGTCGACGG
>JAKANT010000122.1 GCA_021823635.1 Pseudomonadota bacterium | reverse complement strand
GGCGGCGATGCGGGCGCGCTGCCGCAACTCGAAAGTGGTGCGACGCCCGGTCGCGCACCGACGGCGGACGAAAAGTAGTCCCGATCAGACGATCACCGGCTCGGGCTCCAGCCAGACGCCGAACTTCTCGGCGACCTTCTGCTGGATCTCACGCGCCAGCGCGAGGATCTCGGCGCCAGTGGCGCCGCCGCGATTGACGAGCACCAGCGCCTGCCTTTCGTACACGCCGGCGCGTCCGCGCGTGGCGCCTTTCAGCCCGGCCGCTTCGATCAGCCAGCCCGCGGCGAGCTTGAAGCGGCCGCCGGGCATCGGGTAGCTCACCAGCGACGGGTGATGCGCCAGCAACGCACGATGCTGCTCGCGCGACACGATCGGATTCTTGAAGAAACTGCCGGCGTTGCCGATCGTCTCGGGATCCGGAAGCTTGCGGCGGCGTATCGCCACTACCGCGTCGAAGATGTCGCGCGGCTGCGGCCGCGTGATGGCGCGCGCTTTCAGTTCATTGGCCACGTCGGCGTAATGCGTGACCGGCTCCCAGCGTTTCGGCAGCGCCAGCGTGATCGAGGTGATGGCGCGCCGACCGGCCAGCTCGCGTTTGAAAACGCTGTCGCGGTAACCGAAATTGCATTCGGCGGCGCTCATCGTGACCAGGGTGCGGGCTTCGAAGTCCCAGGCGGTCAGGGCGTGGAAGCGCTCGGCCAGCTCCAGACCGTAGGCGCCGATGTTCTGGATCGGCGCCGCGCCCGCGAGCCCCGGAATCAGCGCCAGGTTTTCCAGCCCCGGACGCTGCCGCTCGAGCAAGCGCTCGACGGTCGCATGCCAGCTCTCCCCGGCGCCGACCTCGATCAGCCACGCATCGCCGGTTTCACCGGCGTCGCGCAGGCCGGCGAAGTCCATCTTGACGACCACGCCGTCGAAATCGCCAGTCAGCAGCAGATTGGTGCCGCCGCCGAGGATCAGCCGCGGCACCGCGCGCAGCCGCGCGTCCTCGTCGAGCCAGGCAAGTTGCTCGGCGTGCCTGAGTCGCACGAAGAACCTCGCGCACGCGTCGACGCCGAACGAATTGAACCGTCGCAGCGCGAACCTTTCAAAGACTTCGAGCGGCATCGGGCCAGTATACGAACCGGGTCTGCGACGCCTCGCGGCACGCAAAGTGTCGGCGATGCGCGACGAACGGCGGCGCGCACGGCGCGGAAGGTGCTCGGAAAGCCGCATCCAGCTTGGCTTTTGGGCACGGTACCGTTAATATGGGAGCCGCTAGAACGAACAGATGAAGCCACGTATTCGCCCGTACGATCCGTTCGCGAACCTGCAGGCGCCCGCCGCGTCGCCGGCCGCGAACGACCCCATGAGCCGTGCCGCGCCGACGCCTCGGACCAGCGGTCGGTCCGTGCTCGAAAGCCGCTACCCCGGCATGGTTCAGGCCATCACGCTGATGTGGGGCTATCCGGAGCTGAACGCCTACTTCGATCGGCTGTGGTTGGCCGACGGCACCCAAACACCGATCGATCCGGAAGCGATGTCCGAGCTGATGCTGCTGGCGCAAATCCATCAGCAGCTCGTGCCACAGCGACCGGCGCGTTCGCTGGCTTCGATCTACGGCACCGACTACGCCAGCCCGCGCAAACGCGACGTCTGGGCCGACGTGCCACGGCGCCGCTGACGACTCGCACTCAGCGGCGCAAGCCTTCGCTCCAGCGCTCGTAAATGCGCGCCGCGCCCGCATTCATGCGCGCGCATCGTTCTTCGACGCGCTCCAGCATCCGCTCCGCGTCCTGCACGCCGGGGCCGCCGGTGGCACGGCGCTCCTCTTCGATTTCGTCGCGCCAGGTGGGATCCTGCAGCCACGCGCGAATCAGCGCTGGCGTCATTTCGCAGTGAAACTGCATGCCGAGGTGCGCATAGCCCTCGCGTTCGATGGCGAACGCCTGGTTTCGGCAGTGCTCGCTGGCGAGGAAGTTGTGCGCGCCGGGCGGCAAGGCGAACGAATCGCCGTGCCACTGGAAAACCTCGAACGACGGCGGAACGTCGGCACCCAGCCAGCGGGCCGCCAGCCGGGCATCGGTGACGGTCACCTCGCCCCAGCCGATCTCCTTGACCGGATGGCGCACCACGGGCGCACCGAGCGCCTTCGCCAGCAACTGGCCGCCCAGACAATGCCCGATCACCGGCACGCCGGCGCGATCGGCGGCGCGGATCAAACGCAGTTCGTCCTCGAGCCACGGCAGCGGATCGTTCACGCTCATCGGCCCGCCCATGAAGCACAGGCCCGAGAAGGCGCGCGGATCGTCGGGTACAGCCTCGCCGAGATAAGGGTGCAGGATGCGAAACGGCAGCCCGCTTGCCTGCAGCCACTCGACGAAGTAGCCGGGCGCGACGTCGGCCGCGTGCTGGAACACGGCGATCGGACGCACGTTCGTACCTACGCGACCGATTGCGCGCGGCGCACCGCTCCGAGCAAGGCGCCGAAGCGGGCGCGGATCGATTCTTCAATGCCGGCCGCGTCCAGCCCGACGCTTGCGAGCAGCCGCGCCGGGTCGCCATGGTCGATGAATTCGTCCGGCAGTCCGAGGTGCAGGATCGGCCGTTCGATCCGCAGCTCGGCGAGCGCTTCCGAGCACGCCGAGCCGGCGCCGCCCATCACCGCGTTTTCTTCCACCGTGACCAGCGCGTCGTGCGACTCCGCCAGCCGCCGCAGCAGGTCCCGGTCCAGCGGTTTGACGAAGCGCATGTTGGCCACGGTCGCGTCCAGCGCCTCCGCGGCCTGCAGGGCTGGGTACAGCATCGAGCCGAACGCGAGGATGGCGATGCGCCGCCCGGCGGCGGCCTTTGATTCGCGCCGCAGCTCGCCGCGGCCGACCGGCAGCGTCTTCAACTCCGGATCGATCGGAACCCCCACGCCGGCACCGCGCGGGTAGCGCACCGCGGCGGGCGTGTCGAGCCGAAATGCCGTGGTCAGCATCATGCGGCATTCGTTCTCGTCGGCCGGCGCCATCACCGTCATGTTCGGGATGCAGCGCAGGTACGACAGATCGAAGGCGCCGTGATGGGTGGCACCGTCCGCACCGACCAGTCCGCCGCGATCCAGCGCGAACACCACCGGCAGGTTCTGGATCGCCACGTCGTGGATCAACTGGTCGTAGGCGCGCTGCAGGAAGGTCGAGTAGATCGCGACCACGGGCTTCAACCCTTCGCAGGCCAGCCCGGCGGCGAACGTCACCGCATGCTGCTCGGCGATGCCGACGTCGAAGTAGCGGTTCGGGAACTCCTGTTCGAAGCGCACCAGCCCGGAGCCTTCGCGCATCGCGGGCGTGATGCCGATCAGGCGCGCATCGGCGCGCGCCATGTCGCACAACCAGTCGCCGAACACCTGCGTGTAGGTGGGCTTGCCGGCGGCGGTCTTCTTGATGCCCACCTTCGGGTCGAACTTGCCGGGCCCGTGGTAAAGGACCGGGTCGGCCTCGGCGAGCTTGTAGCCCTGCCCCTTGCGCGTGACCACGTGCAGGAACTGCGGGCCGTCCAGCTCCTTCAGGTTGGCCAGCGTCGGGATCAGCGAATCGAGGTCGTGGCCGTCGATCGGGCCGATGTAGTTGAAGCCGAACTCCTCGAACATCGTGCCCGGCACGACCATGCCCTTGGCGTGCTCTTCGATCTTGCGCGCGAGCTCGAACAGCGGCGGCACCGGCTTCAGCATCTGCTTGCCGACGTTTTTCGCCGCCGCGTAGAACTTGCCGCTCATCAGCCGCGCCAGATAACGGTTGAGCGCCCCCACCGGCGGCGAGATCGACATGTCGTTGTCGTTCAGAATCACCAGCAGGCGGATGTTCTCGGTCACGCCCGCGTTGTTCAGCGCTTCGAACGCCATGCCTGCGGTCATCGCGCCGTCGCCGATCACGGCGATGTGATGGCGCCGCTCCCCCTTGTTGCGCGAGGCGACTGCCATGCCGAGTGCGGCCGAGATCGAGGTCGACGAGTGCGCGGTGCCGAAGGTGTCGTACGGCGATTCGCAGCGGCGCGGAAAGCCGGAGATGCCGCCGAACTGGCGCAGCGTAGCCATGGCCTCGCGCCGGCCGGTCAGCACCTTGTGCGGGTAGCTCTGATGGCCGACGTCCCACACGATTCGATCGTCCGGCGTGTTGAATACGTAGTGCAGCGCGATCGCCAGCTCGACCGTGCCGAGGTTCGACGACAGGTGCCCGCCGGTGCGCGACACCGATTCGAGGATGAAGCCGCGCAGTTCGTCGGCCAACTGTTTCAGTTGCGAGCGGTCGAGCCGCCGCAGATCGGCCGGCGAATCGACGGTGGTCAGCAGTTCGTACATGGGACCCGTTGCGCGCTCGGTCAATGCGAGCGCAGCACGATGAAATCGGCCAATTGTCGCAGACGCGCCGCGCCGCTGCCCGCCTCCGCCAGCGCCGCCAGCGCCTCGCGCCGCAGCTCTTCCGCACGCGCGCGCGCCGCGGCCAGCCCCAGCACCGACACATACGTGGGCTTGTTCTGCCGCGCGTCCTTGCCGGCGGTCTTGCCCAGCTCCTGCGCACTGCCTTCGACGTCGAGCACGTCGTCGACGACCTGGAACGCCAGTCCGACCGCGCGGCCGTAGCGGTCGAGCGGCTCCAGCGCGGCGCCATGCACGCCGGCCGCCATCGCCCCCATGCGCACCGCCGCCAGCAGCAGCGCGCCGGTCTTCATCCGGTGCATCGCTTCCAGTTCGTCCTGCGTCAACCGCTTGCCGGTGGCGGCCAGGTCGATCGCCTGTCCGCCGCACATGCCGGACGTCGAGGCGGCGTGCGCCAGTTCGCGCATCAGCGCCGCGCGCACATCGGCGCTGGCCGGCGCATCGGCCAGGACGCGGAACGCCTCGGCCTGCAGCGCATCGCCCGCGAGCATTGCGGTGGCCTCATCGAACGCCACGTGCACGGTCGGCCGCCCCCGCCGCAGCACGTCGTCGTCCATACACGGCAGATCGTCGTGGATCAACGAATAGACGTGCACGAATTCCACCGCCAGCGCCGCGCAGTCGAGCACCGCGGCCGGCGCGCCCGCCCACTCCCCGGCCGCATAGACGAGCAGCGGCCGCACCCGCTTGCCGCCGCCGAGCGCCGCGTAGCGCATCGCTTCGTGCAGACGCTGGGGGCTGCGTCCGGCGGGCGGCAGCGCCGCCTGCGCGCACGTCTCGAACCGCACGAGCCGCTCGCGCATCCAGTCGGCAAGCGGCGGCGCCCCCGCGGCCGAATCCATCATGCGCCGCCCTGGCCGCCGCGCAACTGCGCCGCATCGAGCGGCTTCAGTAGATCGCCCTCCAGCACCCTGATCTGTTCCTCGGCCGCGGCGAGCTTGCCCTGGCAGAACTTCACCAGCTCGGCGCCGCGCCGATACGCGGCGACCGCTTCGTCCAGTCCCAGCGCGCCCGCCTCCATCTTGCGCACCAGTGCGTCGAGCTCGTCCAACGCTTGCTCGAAGGTCAGGTTCTCGACCGGCGTCGGATCGTTCGGCATGCGCGTTTCCTGGGGACCGAAAGCGATTCTAGAACGCCCGCACCGCTACACTGCGCGCGATGACCGCAGCAAACGCTCCGACGACGACTTACACGACGCTGGTCGACGCCGACCGGCTCGCCGCGCATCTGTCGCGCTGGTGCGTGGTCGACTGCCGCCACGACCTGTCCGATCCTTCGTACGGCCGGCGCGAGTACGACGCCGGGCACATCCCGGGGGCGTTTTTCGCGAGCATCGAAGACGACCTGTCGGGGCGCAAGACCGGCACCAACGGCCGCCATCCGCTGCCGCGGCGCGACGACCTGGTGGCGCTGTTTCGCCGCTGGGGCATGCACGACGACACGCAACTGGTCGCGTACGACGCGCACGGCGGATCCTTCGCCGCGCGGCTGTGGTGGCTGGCGCGCTGGCTCGGCCACGAGAAGGTCGCGCTACTGGACGGCGGCTGGCAGGCATGGCTCG
>JAKANT010000121.1 GCA_021823635.1 Pseudomonadota bacterium | reverse complement strand
CCTTGACCGGCCCGGCGAGATTGACCTCGCCCTGTTCGAGCACCATCTTCACCCCCGGATGCTCGGGGTCGGTGGTGCGGAACACGCTGCGGCATTCGTGCGCCTTGTCGATGCGGTACTTCTCCTCGATGCGCATCGTCGCCAGGGGCGCGCCGCCCTCGCCGTCCACCAACGCCACTTCGTCGCCCTCGCGCAGCGACGCGGCGCGCTCCTGGCTGGTAGAAAGCGTGATCGGGATCGGCCAGAACAGCCCGTTGGCGGTGCGCATGTCGTCGCACACGCCGCGCCAGTCGGCATGGCCCATGAATCCGGTCAGGGGCGTGAAGCCGCCGATGCCCAGCATGATCAGGTCACCGCGCTCGCGCGAGCTGACCGGAACACGCGGCAGGCTGCGCGCGCGCGCCATCTCGGCCTGCAGCGTTGCGCCTTCCAGCAGAAGCGGCTTCAGCCCTGCGCCGCCATGCGCATCGACCAATGGCATCGCGTCTCCCCCGGCGCGCTCAATCCCCTGCGAACGACGCGCCTTTGATCAGCGATTAACTCAGCGGCCGCCGCCCACTTCCATCCCCGCGAAGGGCTGCCGCCCTCTACCCGCTTGGGCTATCGGCACAAGCGCATGCCCTGTTGTGTGAGGCAGGTCACGCTCAGCGTTGATGCATTGCGAAAACCGTTGCCGTCCCTGTGCGAGCAATCCCGCCGCCGCCGCTCAGGGACCGTTGACAGGCTTTCGATTGCTGCCCTGCCGCAAAGGCGTTTTGGAATAGCATGAATTCATGCAGATGCACGATCTTGGTGTGCAAGCACCGATGCGAGCGCTGGATGCACCTCGCGCTGGCGCCGGCGCGACGCGACCCGCGGATGGTGCGGTCTGCGAGCCAAGCGATTCGATGTTGGGGGGGTTCCTTGCGCTGGTCGTGCAACTGGCGCGTGCCAGCGCCGGCGCGATCCGCGTCGTCGATGCGGAAAGCGGCGACCTGCGGTTGCTCGCTTCCATCGGTCTGACGCCCGAGCTGCGTGAATGTGACTCGCTAATGCCGGCTTCGTGCGGCATCTGCGGCGCGGCGATACGCGGGCACGATACGCGGCGCGCCACCCGCACGATCGGCTGCGACGTGCGCGCGCGCGCCGCCGGCCGCGCCGGCATGGAGTGCGCGATCGCGGTGCCGCTCGACTACCAGGGGCGCCCGATCGGTGTGCTGAACCTGTTTTTCGCGCCCGACCAGGAGCCGCCCGAGTGCGTATCCCAGTTGCTGATGCCGTTCGGGCAATTGATCGGCTTGGCACTGGAAAACGAAAAGCTGGCGCGCGACAACCTGCACGCGCGGGTCGTGCTCGAGCGCCAGCATCTCGCGACCGAGATCCACGACGCGGTGGCGCAGTCGCTGACCTTCGCGCGTATGCGGCTGGCCACGCTCGAGCAGGCGCTGCACGCGGCCGATGGCAAGACGGCGCTGGCGTGCGTGGCGGACATCGGTGACGAACTGCGCAACGCGCATTCGCGCGTACGCGAGGTCATCACGCATTTCCGCGCCGGCATGGATGCGCGCGGCCTGATCGCGTCGCTGCGCGAGGTGGCCGAGAAGTTCCACGCCCGCACCGGCATCGAGCTGCAGTTCGAGAACCACGTGACCGAACTGCGGCTCACACCGCAACAGGAAGCGCAGGCCTTCAACATCGTGCAGGAGGCACTGGCGAACGTGCGTCGGCACTCGGGTGCGCGCCGCGCGCGGGTGGCGATCCATCCATGCCAGGACGCCTTGGAGATCACGATCGAGGACGACGGCTGCGGGCTGCAGCCGCTGGTGGCAGAGTTCGGCGCCGGCGACGACCATCACGGCCTGCGCATGATGCGCGAACGCGCCGAGCGCGCCGGCGGCTGGATCCGCTTCGACAATCCGCTGACCGGCGGCACGCGCGTGCGGCTGGTCCTGCCCACGGTGGCTTCGGGGGGCACGCGATGAGCGACAAGGTCAAGGTGCTGCTGATCGACGATCACGCGCTGTGCCGGCGCGGGCTGGCCGACCTGCTGACGCGCTCGGCGGCGATCGACGTCGTGGCGACCACGGGCAACGCCGAGGAGGCGCAGCGGCTGGTGCGCGAACACGCGCCGGATCTGGTCGTGCTCGACCTGCGCATGACGCCGATCGACGGCCTGACGCTGCTCAAGCGGCTGCGCGAGCAGGGCTGCACCACACCGGTGGTGATCCTGACGATGAGCGATGCGCGCGCCGACGTGGCCGAGGCGCTACGCCTCGGCGTGCAGGGCTACCTGCTGAAGGACATGGAGCCCGAGGCCATTGCCGATTCGATCTGGCGTGCCGCGCAGGGCGAACTGGTGATGGCGCCGGCGGTGGCGTGCAAGCTGGGCGACATTCTGCGCGACAAACAGTCGGCCAGCGAACACGAGAACGCCATCCGGCAACTGACCGGGCGCGAGCGTCAGATCCTGGCGCACGTCGCCGCCGGCCGATCGAACAAAGCCATCGCGCGCGCGCTCGGAATCAGCCATGACACGGTCAAGCTGCACGTGCGCCACATCCTGGCCAAGCTGTCGCTCAGCTCGCGCGTCGAAGCGGCGGTGTTCGCGGTCGAACACCGCGCGACGCTGGAAACCCTCGGACGCTAGATGCCTGACAGCGGCGCGGCGCGCACTACGTGCAGCCGCCCTTGCCGCAACCGCAGCCGGTCGGCGCGGCGCCTGGAAGATCGGCGGCCCGGTAAAACAGGAACGCGCTTTGACCCGGCTCGACCTCGCCGAAGTCGATCACCAGATCGGCGACCAGTTCGAGCGACGGCGGCGACACCAGCAGCGTGATGTCCCCGCAGGCGATCTCGGTGTCGCGCTCGCGCCGCTCGTCCAGCCCGATCGCGTATTCGATCGAGCCGTCGTCGCCACGGCGCGCCGCCGCGCGCAGCGCGAGCTCCGGGTCGTCGCTGGCGGCCAGCGCCGCACGGATACGCTCGGCGGCGGCCTCGGTCACGGTGATCACGTCAATGCCCTTTCGGTCAATGCGGCACGCCGCCGCGAAGCAGGCGCCGGGCGCCGCGCGCGCACGAAGTCGATGAAGCGCTGCGGCCAGGCGTCGCCGGCGGTCGCCCGCAAGTGCGAGTACGAAGCGAGCACGTTGCGATGGACGATGCCGTCGCGCGTGCCGTCGATGCCGAAGCCGCGCCGCACGCGGTAGGCGTAGCGCAGCGCGGGGTCGGCGGCCACCACACGCGAATAATGGAACTCATGCGCCTTGAAAAACGGCGCATCGCCGTGCGGCGCGCGCCTCGGCCATGGAAACTCGGCCGTCTCTTCGAGGTGCACGTAGCCGCGCCCGACCGGGCGCGCCTCCATCGCCACGTCGAGCGGAAGCGCGCCGACCATCGGCCAAGTGCCGTCCCGCGTTCTGAGCGAACGCGCCAGGTACATCAGCCCGCCGCACTCGGCATACACCGGCAGCCCGTCCTCGATCGCGCGGCGGATGTCCGCACGCAGCGATTCGTTGGCGGCGAGCTCGCTCGCGAACATCTCGGGGAAGCCGCCGCCGATGAAAAGCGCATCTACGGGCGGCAGACGCTGGTCGTGCAACGTGTCGATGTCGACCAACTCGGCGCCTGCTTCGCGCAGCAAATCAAGATCGCGTGCGTAATAGAAGCCGAACGCCCGGTCGCGCGCGATGCCGACGCGCAGGTCGGCGGCGGCCATCGGCCGGCGCGGCGCCGGCACCGGCTCGAACTCGGCGGCCACCACCAGCAGGCGGTCCAGATCGATTCCGGCCGCCACCGCCTGCGCGATGCGCTCGATGCGCTCCGCCGCGAAGGCCGATTCGGTGGCCGGAATCAGACCGAGATGGCGCTCGGCGATGGCGAGCGCCGGGTCCTCCTGCAGGCTGCCGAGCACCGGCACGTCGGTGTAATGCTCGATCACCGCGCGCAGCTTCGCTTCGTGGCGCGCACCGCCCAGCCGGTTCAGGATCACGCCGGCGATGCGGATTTCGCGGTCGAACGCCTGGTAGCCGAGGATCAGCGGCGCGATGCCGCGCGTCATGCCGCGCGCATCCAGTACCAGCACCACCGGCAGACCGAGCAGGCGCGCCAGCGCGGCGTTGCTGTTGCTGCCGTCCAGCGCCAGTCCGTCGTAAAGCCCTTTGTTGCCTTCGACGATCGCCACGTCTGCACCCACGGCGGCGGCGCCGAAGTCGCGCGCCACTTCTTCGGGCGGGGACAGATACAGGTCGAGATTGATGCAGCCGCGCCCGGCCGCGGCGGCCAGCCACAGCGGGTCGATGTAATCGGGCCCTTTCTTGAACGGCTGCACCGCCAGCCCGCGCGCGCGCAGCGCGGCCGCCAATCCGAGCGCGATCGTCGTCTTGCCGGACGACTTGTGTGCGGCAGAGACCAGGAAGCCGCGCATCAGGGCCCGGCCGCGGCACGCGGCACGACGTCGAACAAGCGCTGGCCGACCAGCGCGATCACAAACGCGGCCGCCACGCCGCCGAGGCCTAGCAGCACTTCCCAGACGCTCGGCGCATACGGAGCGATCGCGCCGTCGCGGAAGCTGCTCGCCACCTCATAGCCCGGGAAGATCTCGAGCGGGAACGCCTGCCCGCCGATGATGAAAACGTACAGCGCCGCAAAGGCACCGGCGACCGTACACGCCGCGGCGACGTTGAGCGCCGTCGCGCCGACCGAGCCGCGCCACACGAGGGCCATCGGCAGCACACTGCCGACCAGCACATAACCAACCCAGAACAGCAACGGGTAGACGCCGCCGTCGAGCAGGATGAAGCGCTCGAATGCGGTCTGCCGCGCGAAGTAAAGATTGGTCAGGTGGTATACGGCGGTCAGGTAAAGCACCAGCGCGACGAAGATGCCGAGCAGACGGCCCATACGTTGCCGAAGCTGCTCGTCGGCGCCGCCGACCGCGGCCTGCGCGAGCACGAACACGGCCATGCCCCAGGCTAGCGACATGGCGATGAAAAGCGGCGGCAGCAACGCCGACGCGTACGCCTGCCGCGCCACCAGGAAAGCGAAGATCAGTCCGGTGCCGGTGGTCAGCACGAAGCGCCACACGAACGCGGCGATGCCGGCCGGCCGCGCGTAGCGGTTGAAGCGCTTCTGCATCTGCATCCACAAGTACAGCGCCACGAACGCGAACATCCCCGAGTACAGGAACACGTTCCACGCGAACACGGACTTGAAGTTGTAGTGCGTGGCGGCGACCACCACGCGCTCTGGGCGACCCAGATCGAGCATCAGCACCATCAGCCCGCCGGCGAGCGCGGCGATCGACAGCAGCGCCGAAAAGCGCGCCCACGGCTTGTAGTGCGTCTGGCCGAAGACGGTGGCCATCGACGCCACGTTGAGCACGCCGGAGGCGACCACGATCAGGAAGATCGCGAACACGTGCGGCATACCCCAGACGATCTCGTTGTTCATGCCGGTCACGATGTGGCCTTCGTGCTCCATCACGTAGGCGCCGGCCAGACCGGCCGCCAACAGCGCCGCGCCGAGCGCCAGCCACAGCCAGAAGCTACGCGCCGGAGAAACCGAACGGTCGAGCACGGCGGCCATTCACACCCCCGCGTAGCGAACGCCGGTGTCGAGCCGCAGGTCGGCGCGCAACTGCGTGGTCTTCAGTTCGGCGATGCGGCGCGAGATCTCCGAGTTCGGATCGTTCAGGTCGCCGAACACGATGGCCTGCGTCGGGCAGGCCTCGGCGCACGCGGTGGTGCGCTCGCCGCGATCGATCCGGTGCACGCACAGCGTGCACGATTCGACGCAGCCCTTGCCGCGCGGCACGTCGGGCTTCTGCTGGGTCAACGCTTCGTGCACGAAACTGCGCGCCTTGTACGGGCAGGCCATCATGCAGTAGCGGCAGCCGATGCAGGTGTGGCGGTCCACCAGGACGATGCCGTCGGCGCGCTTGAACGAGGCGCCGGTCGGGCACACGTCAACGCACGGCGGCTCGGCGCAGTGC
>JAKANT010000120.1 GCA_021823635.1 Pseudomonadota bacterium | reverse complement strand
CGGCGTCGTGTACTACGCCAACTATCTGCGCTTCTTCGAGCGCGGGCGCACCGAATGGCTGCGCGCGCACGGCATCGAAAGCCGCCGTCTGGCGCAGGACGCCGGCGTGCAGTTCGTCGTCACCGACATGCAGGTGCACTACCGAAAGCCGGCGCGGCTGGACGATGCGCTGACGATCGCGACGCGCGTCGCCGAACGGACGCGCGCCTCGCTGGTGTTCGCGCAGCGCGCACTGCGCGGCGAGGAACTTCTGGTGACCGCGCACGTGCGGGCCGCCTGCGTGGACACCCACACGCTGACGCCGCGGCGGCTGCCGGCCGCGCTGATCGACCGACTCGACCGCTCCCCCACATGAACGCCGCCGCCGATCTTTCGATCCTGACGCTGATCACCAAGGCCACGTTGGTCGTGCAACTGGTGATGGCCCTGCTCGTCGTCGTCTCGATCGCCTCGTGGACGGCGATCTTCTCCAAGGGCTTCGCGATCCGCCGCGCACGCAAGGAAACCGAAGGCTTCGAGCGCACCTTCTGGAGCGGCGCCGAACTGTCCAAGCTGTACGAAGCGGCCGCCAATCCGCGCCGCAAGACGGGGGCGCTGGAGCGCATTTTCGAGGCCGGCATGAGCGAGTTCCTGAAGCTGCGCGGGCGCGGCGACGCGCAAGCGACGCTCGACGGCGCGCGCCGCGCGATGCGCGCCGCCTATCAGCGCGAGATGGACGCGCTCGAGGCGCGGCTGGCGTTCCTGGCCTCGGTCGGCTCGGTCAGCCCCTACGTGGGCCTGTTCGGCACCGTATGGGGCATCATGCACGCGTTCACCGGGCTGTCGAGCCTGCAGCAGGCCACGCTGGCCAGTGTGGCGCCCGGCATCGCCGAGGCGCTGGTGGCGACCGCGATCGGGCTGTTCGCCGCGATCCCGGCGGTGGTCGCCTACAACCGCTTCGCGCACGACATCGACCGCCTGGCCAACCGCTTCGAGACCTTCATCGAGGAGTTCTCGAACATCCTGCAACGGCAGCGGTAGGAGCTCCGGATGGCGATCCTCGCCCGTCGCACGGCCGGCAGCCGGCGCCGCATGCTGGCCGACATCAACGTCGTGCCGTACGTGGACGTGATGCTGGTGCTGGTGGTGATCCTGATGGTTTCGGCGCCGTTCGTGAATCCGAGCCTCGTGGAGTTGCCGTCGATCGGCCGTGCGAGCCGCGCGCCGGACAAGCCGCTGGAGTTGTTGATCCGCGCCGACGGCAGGCTTTCGCTGCGCGACGGCAGCAAGGAGATCGCCAACGATCTGCCGGCAGCGATCGCGGCGATCACGGAGCGGCAAAAGGCCAATCCGCAAGCGCCGACGCCAGTCGTGATTGCCGCCGACAAGGATCTGAAATACGACGCCGTGGTCAAGGTGATGGACCAGTTGCAGCGCGCCGACGTCAAGCGCGTCGGGCTGGCGGTGCGCGTCACCAAGTGAGGCTCCACGTGAGCGCCACCGCGCTGCCTGCGCCGCCGCGCCGACCGCGCACCCAGCACGACACCTTGCCGTCGCTGCTGCTCGCGCTGGCGATGCACGCACTGCTGTTCGGAGCCATCGCCTGGGTGGTGCGCTGGAACACCGCCGATCCCGGGCCGGTGGTGGCCGAGCTGTGGAGCGCGTCGCCGCCGGTGGAGGTGGCGCCGCCGCCCGCGCCGCCCAAAGTGGAGGAAAAGCCTGAGCCGCCGAAACTTGAGGCCGATATCGTCCTCAAGGAGGACAAGAAGGCCGAACCGAAGAAGCTCGACGAGAAGAAAGCGACGCCCAAGAAGGACGAACCGAAAAAGGACGTGCTCGCCGAGCTGCTGAAGAAGCAGGAAGCGCGCGAGCGCGAGCAGCGCGAAAGACTGCGCCAGGCCGAGGCCGAGCGCATCCTCGCGCAGATGGCCGCCGACCGGCCGGCCGGACCGACGCAGCCCGCAGGCGCGGGGGCGGCGCGCGACGCCGAGTACCGCGAGCGCCTGGCCGCTCTGATCCGCTCGCGCATCGTGTATTCGGTGCCCGAGGGAACGCCGGCCTCCGTTTACGCCGACGTGCAGGTCGAGCTTCTGCCCACCGGCGAAGTGGTCGCGGTCAAGGTGCTGAAGGCGAGCGGTCTGCCCGGCTACGACGAAGCGGTCGAACGCGCGATCCGACGCACCGACCCCTTTCCTCGTAAACCCGACGGCACGATCGACCGCACGATCGTCATCCGATTCCGGCCGGTCGATACCCCGCGCTGAACTCCTTTCGGCCTCGCGTCGATGCGCGAAGCGTCGTAAGGGATGTTCCGAAGTATCCGCTTCCTATAATCCGCGCCCATGTCGCTGTCTACCGTCCGCAGCGCTTTCGCGCGCGCCGCCGCGCTGGCATTTTGTTTTTTCGCCGCCGCTGCCGCGGCGCAGTTGCGCGTCGAGGTCACCGGCGTGGGCTCGAACCAGTTTCCGATCGCGGTGGCGGCGTTCGCGCGCGACGGCCAGGTGCCGCAGGACGTGGACGGCATCATCCGCGCCAACCTCGCGCGCTCCGGTGTGTTCCGGCTGATCGATGCAGGATCGACGCCGGTGCCGGAGACGGCGCGCGTCGATCTGGCCGACTGGAAGGCGCGCGGCGCCGACGCCGTCGTGGTCGGTTCGATCGCGCGGCTCGCCGACGGTCGCTTCGACATCCGCTTCCGCCTGTACGACGCGGTCAAGCAGCAACAGATCGACGGTCTGTCGTACGTCAGCGCGGCCGCCGACCTGCGGCTGAACGCCCATCGCATCGCCGACCGCATCTACGAAAAGATCACCGGCGTGCGCGGCGTGTTCGCGACCCGCATCGCCTATGTGGTGCAGCTCGGCAAGAACAACTACGAACTGCAGATCGCGGATGCCGACGGCGCCAACGCGCAGACCGCGCTGCGCTCGCGCGAGCCGATCATGTCGCCGGCGTGGGCGCCGGACGGCATCCGCATCGCGTACGTGTCGTTCGAAAAATCCAAGCCGATCGTCTTCGTGCATACGCTGACCACCGGCGAGCGGCGCGAACTTGCCGCCTTTCGCGGTAGCAACAGCGCGCCGGCCTGGGCGCCGGATGGCAAGACGCTTGCCGTCGCGCTGACGCGCGACGGCCCGACGTCGATCTACCTGATCAATGCCGACGGCAGCGGATTGCGGCGTCTGACCAACTCCGGCGCGATCGACACCGAACCGTTTTTCTCGCCCGACGGCAAGACGATCTATTTCACGTCGGACCGCGGCGGCGGACCGCAGATCTACCGCATGGACACGAGCGGCAACAACGTGCAGCGCGTGACGTTCAACGGCGACTACAACGTCACGCCGCGCGTCAGCCACGACGGCCGCCTGCTCGCGTACGTCGGCCGCCGCGAAGGCAGATTCCAGGTGCAGACGCTGGACCTCGCGACCGGGCAGGAGACGACGTTGACCGACACCGCGCTGGACGAGTCGCCCAGCTTCGCGCCGAACGGACGGCTGCTGCTGTATGCCACCGAGGTCGGCGGCCGCGGCGTGCTCGCCTCGGCATCGATCGACGCGCGCGTGCGCACGCGCTTGAGCGGCCCCGCGGGCGACGTGCGGGAACCCACCTGGGGGCCATTCATCAAGTGACCATGGGAGGACACGATGTCTGAACGAATCTCGCGCCTGTTCGTCGGTGCTGCGGCCGCGGCGCTGTTGGCGGCCTGCACCAGCGTGCCGCTGGACGAGAAGCCCGCGCCGGTGGCGGAAAGGAGCACGCCGCCCACCGCGGCGCCGGCGCCGGCGCCGGCTCCTGCGCCCGATACGCGCACGGTGGCACGCGTCGATGCCGCGCCCAAGCCGATCGATCCGCTGAACGACCCGGCCTCCGGACTGGGCAAGCGCGAGGTTTTCTTCGACTTCGACCGCTTCGAGATCAAGCCCGAGTACATCGCGCTGGTGGAAGCGCACGGCCGCTATCTGGCCGCGCGCAAGGACCGCAAGGTAGTGATCGAAGGCAACGCCGACGAGCGCGGCAGCCGTGAATACAACCTGGCGCTCGGGCAGAAGCGGGCCGACTCAGTCAAGGCCCGGCTCAAACTGCTGGGCGTCACCGACGCGCAGATCGAAACCGTCAGCTTCGGCGAGGAACGGCCGCGCTGCACGCAGCACGACGAGTCGTGCTGGTCGCAGAACCGGCGCGCCGACATCGTGTACCGCTGACGAGCGATGGCTGCCTGGGCATCGATGCTGCGGGCCCTTGGGTTCTGTGTGGCGCTTCTCGCGGCGGCGGCGCCGGCGCACGCCTTGTTCGGCGACGACGAGGCGCGCAAGGCGATCCTCGAGCTGCGCAAGCAGCTCGCCGAACAGGATCGCCGCATTGCCGCACTCGCGCAGGCGCTGGAAAAGCAAAGCGAGTTCGCGGCACGACTGGAGCGGCTGGAAGCGGCGCAGCGCGGCGCGCTGGAGTTCGCCAACCAGTTGGACGCGCTGCGCCAGGACCTCGCCCGCCTGCGCGGGCAGATCGACCTGCTGGCCAACGAACTGGCCAACGTGCAGAAGAAGAACCGCGACCTGTACGGCGACCTCGACGCACGGCTCAAGAAGCTGGAACCGGCCACCGTCACGATCGACGGTCGGCCGGCGCTGGTGGACCGCGCCGAGCAGGCGGCCTTCGATGCCGCGATCGCGCAGTTTCGCGCCGGTGACTTTCGCGGCGCCACCGCTAGCCTGCAGGCGTTCATCGCCCGCTACCCGCAGTCGCCGTACGGTGCGGCCGCCTACTACTGGCTCGGCAACGCGCATTACCAGCTGAAGGACTACAAGGCGGCCATCGCCGCGCAGCAGACGGTGGTCGAAAAATATGCCGACTCCACACGCGCGCCCGAAGCGCTGCTGAACATCGCCGCCAGCCAGATCGAGTTGAACGATCGGCGCAGCGCGCGCGCCACGCTGCAGCGGATCATCAAGGACTATCCGGACACCGAAGCGGCGCGGCTCGCCAAGGAGCGGCTGCCGGCCACGACGACCCGCTGACGGCGCTCCGCGCCCCGCACGCCGACCGCGGACGAGGAATCACCGCGCCGCCGTGCCGGTCCAAGCGGTATCGCGCCGGTTCGAAGCGAAGATGGATGCAATCGCCCCCGAGGCACTGCCGGCACTGACGCGCACCGTGCTGGCGAGCGCCTTCGCGCTCGCCTTCGTCTTCGGCGCGGCGGCGCAGCGCATCGGCTTCTGCACGATGGGCGCGGTGGCCGACTGGGTGAACTTCGGCGACCGCACGCGCATGCGGCAATGGCTGCTGGCGATCGCCTGCGCCATTTTCGGCACGCAGCTTCTTGCCGCGGCGGGACTGATCGATACCGCAGACTCGATCTACACCGGCGCCCGCTTCACCTGGCTCGCATACCTGGCCGGCGGGCTGTGCTTCGGCTTCGGCATGGTGCTGGCCGGCGGCTGCGGCAGTCGCACGCTGGTGCGCGTCGGCGCCGGCAGCCTGAAGTCCCTGGTCGTGTTTCTCGTGCTCGGTCTGAGCGCCTACGCGACGATGCGCGGCGCGCTGGCGCTGGTGCGCGCCAGCGTGATCGAGCCCATCGGCCTGCAGTTGCCCACTGCGCAGGACCTGCCGGCGCTGGCGGTGAATTTCGCCCCCGTCGCGCGGACCACCGCGCACGGCGCGCTCGGGCTCGCGCTGGCGACGGCGATCGCGCTCTGGGTGCTGCGCGATCCGGCCTTCCGGACGCGCGAGAACGTGCTCGGCAGCGCGACGATCGGCGCGACGGTCGTCGGCGTGTGGTTCGTGTCGGGCTACATCGGCCATCTGGCCGAACATCCGTTGACGCTCGAGGAGGCGTACATCGGCACCGCGACCGGAAAAATGGAGTCGTTGACCTTCGTGGCCCCGATCGCGCATACGCTCGACTGGCTGATGTTCGCCAGCGACAGGAGCAAGGCCGTTACGCTCGGCGTAGCCACTGTGCTCGGCACGGTGGCGGGCTCGGCGGCATCCGCGCTTCTCAGCGGCCGCTTTCGCTGGGAA
>JAKANT010000119.1 GCA_021823635.1 Pseudomonadota bacterium | reverse complement strand
TCGAAACAGATGACGGGTGTCATCGCGGCGTCAGCAAGCGCAGCGTATCGACCGGTTTACCGCGATGGCGAATCTCGAAGTGCAGCTTCGGCATGGTGGTGTCGGTCTTTCCCATCTCGGCGATCTTCTGCCCGCGCCGCACCGTCTGGCCTTGCTTGACCAGGATCTGGCGGTTGTGCCCGTACGCCGAGATGAAATCGTCGCTGTGCTTGATGATCACCAGGTTGCCGTAGCCGCGCAGTCCGTTGCCGCTGTAGACGACCTCGCCATCGCCGGCCGCCAGTACGGGATCGCCCTCCGCGCCGCCGATGCCGATGCCCTTGTTGCGGCCTTCGGCGAAGGGCTCGATCACTTTGCCGGCGGCGGGCCATTGCCACAGCAGGCCAGAGTCGGTGGGCGCCGGTTTCGGCGTCGTCGGCTCCTGCGCCTTCGGTGCGGGCGAGGCCGTCGCCGCAGGCGGAGGGGTTGGCGCAGCCGCCGGCGGCGGCGCAGGCAGGGGCGTCGGCTCGAGCGGCCGCGTTTCGGTCGCCGCCGACGGGTTGACGGCCACCACCCCGACCACGACGCCCGCGCTCTCTCCCTCCGGCGGAACGACGCGCAACGTCTGACCGACGGCGAGCTTGGACGGGTCGTCCAGCCTGTTCCAGCGCGCCAGGTCGCGATAGTCCTGCCCGAACGCGACCGCGATGCTGTAAAGCGTGTCGCCGCGCTGCACGACGTAGGTGCCGTCGGTCGCCGTGCGCGCTGCCGGTGGCGCCGGCGGAGCCGCCGCGGCCGTCGCTGGGGCCGTCGAGGGTGCGCCGGCAGGCGGCCGCGATTTGTCGACGATCGGCGCTTCCCGCACGCTCCGCAAAGTGCATCCGGCAAGCGCCAGCGACACAAGCAAAGCCAGCGGCAGCACACGCCTAGACGTTGGCACGGACCGCATCATTGCACCCCCGAACGCAGCGGAACGAAGAAGACCTGGCCGGCATCGCTGCGCCGCACGCGGCCGCTGCCGTCGCGGCGAACGGCCAGCAGGCGTTGCGCGTGATCGCCGATCGGCGCGACCACGCAGCCGCCGGCGGCGAGCTGATCCAGCCAGGCGGGCGGCACGTCAGCGGCGGCCGCGGCCGCGACGATCGCATCGAACGGTGCCTGCGCGGGTAGCCCTTCGCTCCCGTCGCCATGCACGAGATGCAGATTCGACAGGCGCAGCGCGCGTAGATTGGACCGCGCGCGCTCGTGTAGTGCCCGCAGCCTCTCGATCGAATACACGGTGCCGAACACCTGCGCCATCACCGCCGCGGCATAGCCGCAGCCGGTGCCGACCTCCAGTACCTTCATGTTCTTGGCATCGGTCCGCCCGGCCAACGCCAGTTCGATGGCGCGCGCCACCACGTACGGCTGCGAGATCGTCTGCCCGCAGCCGATCGGCAGCGCGCTGTCTTCGTAGGCGCGGCTCGCCAGCGCCGAGTCCACGAAGGCGTGCCGCGGCACGACGGCCATCGCATCGAGCACGCGCGCGTCGCGGATGCCGGCTGCGCGCAAGCGCGCCACCATCCGCTCGCGCACACGCGCGGAGGCGAGCGCGCCCTCGCCGCCGGCCGCTTTCATAGCCGCTGCAGCCACTGTGCCACCATCGGCATCTGGCCGGTATGCGTAAGGTCGATCTGCAGCGGCGTCACCGAGACGTAGCCGTTGGCGGTGGCGTGAAAGTCCGTTCCTTCGCCGGCGTCTTTCGCCAGCCCCGAAGGGCCGACCCAATAGATCGTCTCGCCGCGTGGGCTTTGCGCGCGAATGACCGGCTCCGAAGGATGGCGTTTGCCGAGCCGCGTGCACACGATGCCGCGCACCTGATCGCGCGGCAGATTGGGGATGTTCACGTTAAGCAGGCACGGCTCCGGCAGCGGTGCGCGCGCGATGCGCCCGACGATTTCGCCGGCGATCGCCGCCGCCGCATCGAGATGCCGGTGTCCTTTGTCGACGAGCGAGAAGGCGATCGACGGAATGCCCAGCACGAAACCTTCCATCGCCGCAGCGACCGTGCCCGAGTAGATCGTGTCGTCACCCATGTTCTGGCCGTCGTTGATACCGGAGACGACCAGGTCCGGCCGCTGATCGAGCAGCCCGGTCAGCGCGATGTGCACGCAGTCGGTGGGCGTGCCGTTGACGAACAGGAACCCGTTCGCCCCGCGTTGCACCGAAAGCGGACGATTCAACGTCAGCGAGTTGCTAGCGCCGCTGTGATTCTGCTCGGGTGCAACGACGAAGACCTGGCCATAGGGCCGCACGGCGTCGACCAACGCCGCCAGCCCGGGCGAGAGGTAACCGTCGTCGTTCGAAACCAGGATGCGCATGAAAAAGCCGGCGGCGCCCTGCGCTCGCCGGCCTCTCGTGTTCCTTGGTCGGGGCGGCGGGATTCGAACTCGCGACCCCTTGCACCCCATGCAAGTGCGCTACCAGGCTGCGCTACGCCCCGAACGAGAAGAATTGTACACAGGCGCAGCGAATCAGCGCGCCAGAAGCAGCGCCTTGATCGCCTGCAGTTCGTCGCGCAGCGCCGCGCTATCGATCGCCGGCGCCGCGGCCGGCTCGCGGTCGCCGGCCGCCAGCTGATGGCGTGCCCCGCTGATCGTGAAACGCTGCTCGTACAGCAGTTCGCGGATGCGCCGCACCAGCAGGACTTCGTGATGTTGGTAGTAGCGGCGGTTGCCGTTGCGCTTGATCGGTCGCAGCTGGGTGAATTCTTGTTCCCAGTAGCGCAGCACGTGCGGCTTCACACCGCACAGCTCGCTCACCTCGCCGATCGTGAAGTAGCGTTTGGCGGGAATCGGAGGCAGTTTGTCCGGGCCGTCGGGTCGCTGCATCGGCACACTCGCTCATCGACCGCGCGCAGCAGGCCGCGCGCACTCGCACTCAATGCACGTCTGGCGGCTGCGCGACGGCGGACTTGAGCTTTTGGCTGGCGTGGAAGGTGACCACGCGGCGCGCGGTGATCGCGATCTCTTCGCCGGTCTTCGGGTTTCGCCCCGGCCGCTGCGGTTTGTCGCGCAGCAGGAAATTGCCGAAGCCCGACAGCTTGACCGATTCGCCGCGCTCGAGCGCCAGGCGGATTTCGTCGAAGAAACTATCGACCATGTCCTTCGCTTCGCGCTTGTTCAGGCCGAGCCGCTCGAACAGCGCATCGGCGAGTTCGGCCTTGGTGACCGTGCGCGAAGGCCTCTCTGCGCCCGACTTGTCGCGCGCGCCCGTGGCCGGCAGTTCCGGAAACTTGAAAGCCGTCATTTCGTGCTTCGCTTCTCGGAGCCTCACTGCCGCAGCCGGGCGCCCAGTCGCTCGCTCAGGCCGGCGATCAGAGCCGCCATGGCAGCGTCCGCTTCAGTGTCGCTCAACGTTTTTTCAGTATCTTGCAGAACACATCGGAAGGCAAGGCTCTTTTCTTTAGTTAACAAAGCCTTAGCGCCGGCATCGGCGACTTTGCTCGAATCTGCGAGGCGCGGCCGATACAGGTCAAACAAACGTACGTCGCGCAGGTATGTGAGCCGCGTATCCGTCCGCACGAGCGCGGCGATCTCGTCCAGCACGCGCTGTAGCGGAACGCCGTCGTCGATCCAGAACGCCACGTCGCGCACCACGGCCGGAAATCGCGGCACTTGCGAAAAGCGCGGCAGGCTCGCGACGCACAGCGGCTCCACATCGACTTCGAACAGCACCGGCGCGAGCGGCAGGTCGTACTTCTGCTGCCAGCGCGGATGCAGCTCCCCGATCCATCCGATCGTGCGGCCGTCCAACTCGACGCGCGCGCTGCGGCCGGGGTGGAACGCCGGGTGGGCGGCGGCGACGAAGCGCGCGCCCTTGTCCGGCAGCAGCCGCTCGAGATCACCCTTGACATCGAAGAAATCGACCTCGCGTTTGGCCACCCCCCACTGCTCGTCATCGACCGGACCGTAGGCGAGCGCCGCCAGGCGCTGCGGCTGGGCGATCCCCGCCACCGCCAGCGCCGCCTCCGGCTGCGCGGGATCACGCAAAAAGACGCGCCCGAGTTCGAAGATGCGCACGCGGCTTGCCTGCCGGTTCAGGTTGAATTTCAACGCCGCCACCAGACTGCCGATCAGCGAGCTGCGCATGACCGCGAACTGGCTGGCGATGGGGTTGAGGACGCGGATCGGTTCTGCGTTGCCGGCGAAATCGGCTTCCCACGCCGGTTCGACGAACGAGAAATTGATCAGCTCTTGGTAGCCGGCCTGCGCCATCGCCTGCCGCAATGCGTGCGGCGGACGGCGCGTCTCGGCACGCGCGCGCATGGTCGCCCGCGCCCGCGGCGGCACGGCACCGATGCGCTCGTACCCCCACAGGCGCGCGACCTCTTCGATCAGGTCCTCCTCGATCTCCAGGTCGAAGCGGTAAGACGGCGGCGTGACGACGAACGCCTCGCCCTCGCGCCGCGCCGCCAGGCCGAGCCGTGCGAACACGTCCGCGATGTCCGCGGCCGAAATATCGGCGCCGATCACCTTGCGGCAGCGGTCGATGCGCAACCGCACGTCGGTGCGCTTCGGCAGCTCCGCGATTTGGTCGTCGATCGGCCCGATACGGGTGTACGGCGTGCCGCACACGTCGACGATCAGCCGCGTGATGTATTCGAGGTGGTCGGCGGTGGTCGCGAAGTCCACGCCGCGCTCGAAGCGATGCGCGGCGTCGGTCGAAAAACCGAAACGGCGCGCGCGGCCCTGGATGGCCTGCGGCCACCAAAAGGCCGCTTCGACGTAGACGTTTCGCGTCGCCAGCGACACTGCAGTCGCGGCGCCGCCCATGATGCCGGCCAACGCTTCGACGCTGCGCGCGTCGGCGATGACGCCGACGCGCTGGTCCAGCTCAACGCGCTGGCCGTTCAGCAGCTCGAGCGTCTCGCCGGCGCGGCCCCAGCGCACTTCAAGGCCGCCGGCGATCTTGTCCAGATCGAATACGTGCGACGGCCGGCCCAGTTCGAGCATGACGTAATTCGAGATGTCGACTAGCGCCGAGATCGAGCGCTGGCCACTGCGTTCCAGGCGCCGCTTCATCCACGCCGGGGTCGGCGCGCAGGCGTTCAGGCCGCTAATCACGCGGCCGGAGAAACGGCCGCATAAATCGGGCGCCAGCAGCTTGACCGGCAGCCGCTCGTCGCTCGAAGCAGCGACCGCGTCAAAGCGCGGCAGCGAAAGCGGCGCGCCGGTGATCGCCGCCACCTCGCGCGCCACGCCGACGACACTCAAACAGTCGCCCCGATTCGGCGTCAGCTTGATCGTGAAGCGGCGGTCGTCCAGATCGAGGTAGGCGCGCAGATCGGCCCCGACCGGCGCGTCTTCTTCCAGCACCAGCAGCCCGGCGTGGTCTTCCGAAAGCCCCAGCTCGCGCGCCGAACACAGCATGCCCTGCGACGGCACGCCGCGCACCGTCGTGGTCCTGATCTCGCGGCCGCCGGGCAACCGCGCGCCGTCCAGCGCGCACGGCACGCGCTGACCGGCGGCGACGTTGGGCGCTCCGCACACGATCGACAGCGTCCTGCCGCCGCCGGCATCGACCTCGCACAGCGCGAGCTTGTCCGCATTCGGGTGCCGCTGCACGTTCAGCACCCTGGCCACCACGACGCCGGTGAACGGCGGTGCGACCGGCACGGCCTCTTCCACTTCCAGACCGGCCATCGTCAGCCGCGCCGCCAACTCGTCGCTGCCGATCGGCGGATCGACGTACGCGCGCAGCCACGCTTCGGAGAACTGCATCGTCGCCTTCCCTCAGTTGAACTGCTGCAGGAAACGCAGGTCGCCGTCGAAAAACAGACGCAGGTCGTCGATGCCGTAGCGAATCATCGCCAGCCGCTCGAGGCCGGAGCCGAACGCGAACCCGATGTAGCGTTCCGGGTCGAGACCGAAATTGCGCACCACGCTCGGGTGTACCTGGCCGGCACCCGAAATCTCGAGCCACGAGCCCTTGCGCGGGCCGCTGGTGAACATCATGTCGATCTCCGCTGACGGCTCGGTAAA
>JAKANT010000118.1 GCA_021823635.1 Pseudomonadota bacterium | reverse complement strand
TTCCGATCTGCTGGACGACGCGCTGCTGGCGCAAGGCGTGCGGCGGCGCTTCGTGGTCTGGGTGCCGGGGTTCGCCGGCGTGCCGCCGTTTCTGCGCGCCACCGCGCGCCTGGCCACACTGCCCGGACTGTTGCGCGCCGAGCTGCTGCGCGACTTCGCAAGTTGCGAGGTTCCGCTGCACTGTCCAACGTTGCCGATGTACATGCTGTGGCACGTGCGCTACCAGCACGACCCGATGCATCGCTGGCTGCGCGAGGAGCTGCAGGCGCTGGTCGCGCCCGCCCTGGCGCGCGTGCAGGCCGCCGCCGCTACTGCGGCTCGATCTTCGCGCGCCGGATGACGTCGCCCCAGCGCGCGATCTCGCTCGCCACGAGCGCGCGCACCGCCTGGCCGTCGGTCGGCAGTGCGCGCACGCCGATCGCTGCCAGCTTCTGCGCCAGCGCCGGCTGCGCGAGCGCCGAGCGCACGGCCTCATGTAACGTCGCGATCACCGCCGCCGGCGTTGCGGCCGGCGCGGCGAGCGCGTTCCAGGAGGCGACCTGATAGCCTTCGACGCCCGCTTCCTGCACGGTCGGCACCTCGGGAAGCGCCGGGTTGCGGCGCGCGCCGGTGACCGCCAGCGCGCGTACCGCGCCGGCGCCGACCTGCGGCAGCATCGGGCCGAGGATCTCGAACGCCAGATCGATTTCGCCGCTACGCAGCGCGGCGAGCACGGCGGGCGACGCCTTGTACGGCACCACGAGCGCGTCGATGCCGGCCGCGGTTTTGAACAGTTCGGCCGCCAGATGCTGGGTGCTGCCAGGCGAGATCGTGCCGATCGTCGGCGCGCCCGGGCGCGAGCGCGCGCGCGCGAGGAAATCGGCGAGCGTGCGCTCCGGCGCTTCGGCGCGCACGAACAGGCCGAGATCGAAGGCGCCGATGCCGACCACCGGCGCCAGATCGCGCTGCACGTCGTACGGCAGCTTCCGGAACAGCGACACCGCCACCGCGTTGGCGTTGCTGAGCAAAAGCAGCGTGTGCCCGTCGGGGGCGGCACGCACCACCGCTTCGGTGGCGACGATCGCGCCCGCGCTCGGGCGGTTGTCGACGATCACCGGCTGCCCGAGGCGCTCCGCGAGCGCCGGCGCGAGCGTGCGCACCGTGAGATCGGCGATCCCGCCCGCAGCAAACGGCACCACCACCGTGATCGGCCGGCGCGGAAAAGCGGCTTGCGCGCGCAGCGCGGCAGGCGCCGCTACGAAAGCCAGCGCCGCCAGCGCATGCCGGCGCGAGAGCCGCGCCGTCATGCCGCGAATTCCTCGGTGTCGATCTCGGTCAGCGTGGCGGCGGTATAGCGCGCGCCGGAAACGGTGCGCACGTTGATCAGCGCGTCGGCGCGCGCGAACACGTCCGCGCTCAACCGCACCTCGGCGGCGGCGACGTTTTCTTCCAGATGCGCGATGTTGCGCGTGCCCGGGATCGGCACGATGTGCGTGTCCTTCGCGAGCAGCCAGGCGAGCGCAAGCTGTCCCGGCGTGCAGCCAGCTTCGCGCGCCAGCGCCACGTAGGCATCGAGCAGCCGCAGGTTGGCGGCGAAATTTTCTTTTTGGAAGCGCGGCATCGCCAGGCGGATGTCCTTCGGCTCGAGCGTGGAGACGTCGCGCAGCGTGCCGGTCAGGAAGGCGCGTGCCAGCGGACTGAAGGCGACGAACGCGGCGCCGAGCTCCTTGCACGCAGCCAGCACCGCGATCTCCGGGTTGCGCGTCCACAGCGAATACTCGGACTGCACGGCGGCGATCGGGTGCACCGCGTGCGCGCGCCGCAGCGTCGCGGCCGACACTTCGGACAGCCCGATCGCGCGCACCTTGCCCGCGCGCACCAGGTCCGACAGCGCGCCCACGCTGTCTTCGATCGGCACCTGCTTGTCCCAGCGGTGCAGGTAGTACAGGTCGATGACCTCGGTCTGCAAACGCCGCAACGCCTCGTCGCAGGTGCGCTTGAGCGTCTGCGGCCGGCCGTCGATCACCCGCCTGCCGTCGACACCGGTCATACCGCATTTGCTGGCCAGCACGATGCGCTGCCGGTGCGGCTTCAGCACCCGCCCGAGCAGCGTTTCGTTGGCGCCGAAGCCGTACAGCGCCGCCGTGTCGAAGAAGTTCACGCCCAGGTCCAGCGCGCGCAGCAGCAGCCGCTCCGCCTCGGCCTCGGGCGGCGGCGAACCGTAGGCGTGGCTGAGATTCATGCAGCCGAGGCCGATCTCGGCGACTTCGAACGGACCGATGCGGCGGGTTTTCATCGTCACAGGCGCAACACGAAAAGGGTGATTGCCGGCAGCGCCGCCAGCAGCACGACACGCAGGATGTCGCTGGCGACGAACGGCAGCACGCCGCGCCAGGACTCGCGGATCGTGATGTCCGGCGCCATCGATTTGATCACGAACAGGTTCATGCCCACCGGCGGCGTGATCAGGCCCACCTCGACCACGATCAACACCAGGATGCCGAACCAGATCGCCGTTTCCTCCGGCGGCAGGCCGAAGTCGAGGCCCGAGACGAGCGGAAAGAAGATCGGGATCGTCAGCAGGATCATCGACAGCGAATCGAGCACGCAGCCGAAGACCAGATAGAAGATCAGGATCGCCGCCAGGATCTCGTAAGGGCCGAGCCCGAGCGTGCCGACCCAGGCCGCGAGTTCCTGCGGCAGCATCGAAAGCGCCAAGAAGTTGTTGTAGGCGGCTGCCCCCAGCACGATCAGGAAGACCATCGCGGTGGCGCTGGCCGTCGCTTCGGCGGCGCGCAGCAGCTTGCCGCGCACGAAGCCGCCAGTGGCCCACGCGAGGATGCCGGTACCCACGGCCCCGACCGCGGCGGCTTCCGTCGGGGTGAAGATGCCGGTGTAGATGCCGCCGATCACGGCGACGAAGATCGCCAGCACCGGCCACACCGCGCGCAGCGCGCGCCAGCGCTGCGGCCAAGGCACGCGCGGCGCATTGCCCGCCGCGCCGGGCGCGACGCGCACGTAGATCGCGATCACCAGCATGTAGCCGAGCGCAGCTAGGATGCCCGGCACGAAAGCGGCGGCGAACAGCTTGGCGATGTTCTGTTCCGCCAAAATGGCGTAGATCACCAGCACCAGCGAGGGCGGGATCAAAATGCCGAGCGTGCCGCCGGCGGCGAGCAGGCCGCTGGCGAGAGCACCGGAGTAGCCGGCGCGCCGCAGCTCGGGTAGCGCCACCTGGCCCATCGTGGCGGCGGTGGCGAGCGACGAGCCGCAAATGGCGCCGAAGCCCGCGCACGCGCCGATCGTGGCCATGCCGACGCCGCCGCGCAGATGGCCGATGAACGCCTCGGCGGCCTTGAACAGCGCCTGCGACATGTCGCCGATCGAGGCGAGCTGGCCCATCAGCAGGAACAGCGGCACAATCGACAGCGAGTGGCTGGAAAACTGGCTGTACACCAGCGTCTTCATCTGGTTCAACAGCGGTGCCGCGCTGCCGTACACCAGCCACGAGCCGGTCAGCCCGACCGCCAGCATCGCCAGGCCGATCGGCACGCGCAGGAAGATCAGCGCCAGCAGCACCGGCAGCGACCACGCGGCGATCTCGAGCGGGCTCATCGGCGCTCTAATGGTGTGCGGCGCCGCCGCCTGCGCCCTCGCCCGGCGCGGCGACCAGGGCGGCCGATTCCAACGCACGCCACAGCGCGACCAGCACGCCCAGCGCCGCCGGCACCATCGACAGGGCATAGCCCCACCAGATCGGCAGCTGCAGGATGAAGGTCAGCTCCCCCTTGGCGCGGTATTCGAGCGTGGCGATGCCCATGCGCCAAACCACCAGCGCCCAGACCGCGAGCATCAGCAGATCGGCGCCAAACTGAAGCGCCCGCTGCAGCCCGCGCGGGTAGGCGTTCCACAACAGATCGACCACCGCGTGGCCGTGGCGCAGGTGGCACCACGGCAGGAAGCTGAACACGGCAAGCGCGGTGCCCATTTCGACCAGTTCGAAATCGCCCGGCACCGGCTTCAACCCGAACGGAATCAGCGCACGGCCGACGATGCTCGCCAGGCTCATGATCGCCAGCGCGCACAGCACCAGCACGCCGAAAAGCGCGAACGCGCGCGCGGCCGCATAGACCGCGCGCGCGATGCGCACGCCCGCTTTTGGCGCGGTGGAACTCACGTCCGCGATCGCGTCACTGCTTGTTGTATTTGGCGATCAGCGCCTCGGCTTCGGCCGCCAGTTTCGGACCGTCGATGCCGCGCCCGGCGACTTCCTTGAACCAGGCGTCGCGCGTGCGCGAGGCGGCCTCGCGCCAGCGCGCGGTTTCCTTCTCGTCGAGCGTGACGATCGTGTTGCCGCGCTTGCGCGCCAGCTCCAGCCCGACCTTGTCGCCTTCGTCCATCGCACGGCCGAACAGCGCGGCGACGTCGGGCCCGCTGTTGTCGTCGATCACCTTCCTCAGGTCGGGCGGCAGCTTCTCGTAGGCGGCCTTGTTCATCGCCACCGCGAAGGTTTGCGTGTACAGGCCGCGCTCGCCGGAAAAGCCGGTGTGATGCTTGACCAGCTGCTCGACTTTGAGCGCCGGCGCCACTTCCCACGGAATCGTAGTGGCGGTGATCACGCCCTTCGACAGCGCTTCGCCCACTTGCGGCACCGGCATGCCGACCGGGGTCGCACCCAGTTGCTCGAGCATGATGTTGATGATGCGCGAGCCGCCGCGCACCTTCATTCCTTTCAGGTCTTCCAGCTTGTTGATCGGCTGCAGGCTGTGGAACAGCCCCGGCCCGTGCACGTGCACCGCGATGAGCTTCACGTCCTTGAATTCGTCCTGCGCGTTTTTTTGCACGTATTCCCAGAACGCGCGCGAAGCCGGCTCGGCGCGGCCGCTGGAGAAGGGCAGCTCGAACACCTCGGACTTCGGAAAGCGCCCGGGCGTGTAGCCGAGCACGGTCCAGATGATGTCGACCACCCCGTCCTTGGCCTGGTCGAACAACTCGGGCGGCTTGCCGCCGAGCTGCATGCTGGGGAAGTGCTGCACGCGGATGCGGCCGCCGCTGTCCTTCTCGACCTTCTGCGCCCAGGGCACGATCGCCTTGGCGGGGATCGTCGCCTGCGGCGGCAGCATCTGGTGGAAGCGCAGCGTGACTTGCTGCGCGGACGCCAGCGGTGCGGCCGCGCAGAGGGCGGCGGCGCCGGTGGCGCCGAGCAGAGTACGGCGTTTACGGTTCATGCGTGTCTCCTTGGTCGTGGCGGGAAAATCCGGGAGGACGCGGCCGTCAGGCCGTCAACTGCTGCTCCAGCTGGTGCAGCACGCGGTAGCAGGGCAGCACCTGCGCCACGCTGGCGTTGGGCTCGCGGCCTTCGCGGATGGCGGCGAAAAACTCGCGGTCCTGCAGCTCGATGCCATTCAATGACACATCGACCTGCGAGACGTCGATCTTGTTGTCCTTGCCGTCGAACAGGTCGTCGTAGCGCGCGATATAGGTGCCGTTGTCGCAGATGTAGCGGAAGAACGTGCCGAGCGGGCCGTCGTTGTTGAACGACAGCGACAACGTGCAGATCGCACCGTTGGCGGCTTTCAGCAGGATGCCCATGTCCATCGCGATGCCGAGCGTCGGGTGATAGGGCCCCTGGATCGCCTTGGCATCGACGATCGGGCTGCCGGTCTGGTAGGCGAACAGATCGACCGTGTGCGCGGCGTGGTGCCACAACAGGTGGTCGGTCCAGCTGCGCGGCTGGCCGAGCGCGTTGGTGTTGGTGCGGCGGAAGAAGTACGTCTGCACGTTCATCTGCTGGATCGCGAGCTCGCCTTTGCGGATGCGGCGATGGATCCACTGGTGGCTGGGGTTGAAGCGGCGCGTATGGCCACACATCGCCACCAGCCCGGTCTTTTTCTGCATCTCGACCACCGCCTCGCCGTCGGCGAGCCGATCGCACAGCGGGATCTCCACCTGCACGTGCTTGCCGGCGCGCAGACAGTCGAGCGCCTGCTGCGCATGCAGCTGGGTCGGCGTGGCAAGGATCACCGCATCGACGTCGCT
>JAKANT010000117.1 GCA_021823635.1 Pseudomonadota bacterium | reverse complement strand
TGCTGCCGCCGCGACGCCGATCGCCTCCGCCGAACGCGCGCTCGCGCTCGGCGCGGGCAGGCGACCGCGCCGTGGCTCGACGGCCGACGCCGCCGAACTGGCAGCGCAGATCGCCGCTACGCTGCCGGCGCCGGCGGTGCCGCCGCCGGCGTTCTTCGAAGAGAACCCGGATGCGATCGTGCGCTTCGATCGCGACGGGCGCATCGTGTACGCCAACCCGGCGCTGGCGCGCGCCACCGCGCTGCCGCGCGCCGCTTTCGTCGGCCGCCGCATCGACGAGGTACCCGGCTTCGAGACCTATGCGCCGCTGTGGCGCGCCAAGCTCGACGAGCTGTTCGAAAGCGAGGAGGCGCGCTGGTTCAAGTTCACGGTGGCGCACCCGACAGGGGCCAAGCTGTTCGACGTGCGCTTGAGTCCCGAGCGCGATGTCGCCGGCCGCTGCACCCACGCCACCGCGGTGCTGCGCGACGTGACGGTGCCGCGTTACGCCTTGCGCGCTTCGCGCGACGCCGACGAATTCGTGCAGACGATCCTGACCGCCGCCCGCATCGGCATCGCCGTGCTCGACCGCGAGCTGCGCTACCGCGTGTGGAACGGCCACCTGGAGCAACTGCTGGGCGTGCCCGCCGCCGAGGTGCTCGGCCGCACGCCGGCGCAGGCGTTCGGCCTGGCCGCCGATTCGGAGCCGATGCGATCGCTGGCGCGCATGCGCGACGGCGGCGTGCGCGCCACTCAGCAAAGCGAATATCAGTTCCGGCGCGCCGGCGCGCCCGCCGGGCCGTGGATCCGCGTGCGGCGCACGCCGATGTTCGACGCGCGCGGCCACTTCGATGGCGTGTTCGTCACGGTCGAGCGCATCGACCGCGAACGCTTCGCCGAGACCTCGCTCGCCGCCCTGCGGCAAGCGCTCGATTCGGCCGGCGAGATGGTGCTGGAGGTGGACCGCGGCGGGCACATCGTCGACGCCAACGAAACCGCGCTCGCCTGGCTCGGCTACGCGCGCGACACGCTGAAGGGCATGCCGCTGGCGGCGATCGACACCACGCTGACCGCCGACAAGTACGCCGAGATCCTGGAACAGCTCTCCGGCCGCGGCGCCTATCAGGGCGAGGCGCGCTATCGCACGCGGCTCGGCTCCGAGTTCTCGGTGGACGTCGTGCTGCAGCGGGTCGAACACGCCGAGCGCGAGTTCATCTTCCTGCTGGTGCGCGACATCTCGGATCGCAAGCGGGTCGAGGAGGCGCTCGCCGACAGCGCGGCGCGCTTCCGCACCATCTTCGAGGAAAGCCCGGTCGCCAACCTGCTGTTGGATAGCCGCTTCCGCATCGAGCAAGTCAACCGCGCCGCCTGCACGCTGCTCGGCTACAGCGCCGAATCGCTGCGCGGCCAGGACCCGTCCGTGTTCATGCATCCGGAAGACGCCGCCGGCCGCCTGCGCGAGCGGCTGGCGCAGGGACAGTTGGCGGCGGTGGAGAGCGAGCGCCGGCTGCGCCACCGCGACGGCCACACGCTGTGGGCGAGGATGACCGTGCGCGCCTGGAGCGGTGCAGACGGCGTGCGCCACTACCTGCTGGTGCTGGAGGATTTCACCGAGCGCAAGGCGGCCGAAGAACAACTTCAGGTCGCGCTGCGCGACCAGCAGACGCTGCTGGAGACGATGTCGGTCGGCGTGGCGCAGACGCTCAACGGCCGCATCTTGCTCGCCAACCGCGAGTTCGCGCACATGTTCGGCTACGGCGACGACGAGGTGATCGGCATGTCGCTGTGGGACCTGACGCACGACCGCGCCGAACGGCTGTTGGCGGCGATGAGCGGGTTGCCGGCGGTGCGGCCGGACGAAACCACGCACGCGGAAGTGGTGCTGTTCCGCAAGGACGGCCAGCCGATCTGGTGCGCGGTGCAGGCGCGTGCGGTCGCGGCCGAAGCGGGCGAAACGCCGCGCGCCGGCGAAGCGATCTACACGTTCCAGGACATCAGCGCGCGCCGCGCGCAGGAGGAGCAACTGGAGCGGCTGCTCGCCGAAAGCCAGCTCATCTTCGACACCGCGCTCGTGGGCCTGCTGTTCGTGCGCGACGGCCGGCCGGTGCGCGCCAATGCGGCGATGGAGGAGCTGCTCGCGTGCGAGCCGGGCGCGCTCGCCAGCCAGATCGCGCTGTTCGACCATCCCACCGATCAACTGCTCGCGGCGAGCCTCGCCGAGCATTACGCCGAGATCAACCGCCACGGCGCCTGCGAGTTCGAACTGCACATGTATCGCCGCCGCGGCGACCCGATCTGGGTCGCGGTGCAGGGCCGCGCGGTCAACCCGGAGCGGCCGGAGCTGGGCTACATCTTCGCCTTCGTCGACATCGACGGCCGCAAGCGCCAGGAAGCGCAGCTGCGCGCGACACTGGCCGAGCTGCAGCTCATCTTCGACAACGCGCTGGTCGGCATGGTGTACGTGGCCAACGAGCGCATCGTCAAGGCCAACGCCGCCACCGAGCGCATGTTCGGCTATGCAGCCGCTGACCTGCGCGAACGCGAGATCGCGGCGCTGTTTGCCAACCAGGCCGACTGGCGCGAAGTGAGCGCCGAACTGGAAAGCGGCCGCGAGGCGAGTTTCGAGCGCTTGCTGCGCCGGCGCGACGGCAGCGCCTTCTGGTGCGCCGGCAACGTGCGCCCGCTCGATGCGGCCGCGCCGGCGCAGGGATTGATCCTGGCGCTGATGGACGTCGATTCGCGGCGCCGCTCGGAGGACGAGCTGCGGCGCGTGCGCAACTACCTGGACCTGGTGGTGGAGAACCTGCCGGTGCTGGTGTCGGTGCGCGAAGCGCAGTCCGGCCGCTTCGTCAGCTTAAACCGGGCCGGCGAATCGATCATGGGGCTGCGGCGCGAACAGGTGATCGGGCGCACCTGGCACGAGGTGTACGGCCGGCACTTCGCCGACCTGTACGCGGAACTGGACCGGCGCGCGCTCGCCGAAGGCCATCAGGTCGAGCGGCCGCGCGACGTGATGCTGCGCGCCGACGGCCGCACCCTGACCGTGAACCAGCGCATCGTGCCGCTGTTCGAGCCGGACGCCCAAGGGCGCGCGCGCTACGTGATGTCGATCGTCGACGACCTGACCGAGGCGGTGCGCGCCGAGGCGCAACTGGCCGAGACCGAAACGCGCTTCCGCCAGTTCGCCGAAAACATCGACCAGCTGGTGTTCATCACCACCGCCGACCTGTCGGCGGTGCTGTACGTCAACCCGCGTTACGCGACGGTGGTCGGCGCCTCCTCGGAGGAGCTGATCGAAAACCCGCGCTCGGCGCTGGCGCACGTGCACTTCGACGACGCGCCGAAGATCGCGCGCCTGCTGCCGCGGCTGGTGGCCAGCATGCGGCGCGTGCGCAAGATGGACTTCAACGTGCGCATCGACCACCCGACGCGCGGCGTGCGGCTGCTGAACGTGCGGCTGTCGCCGGTGAAGCTGCGCGACGGCACGGTGCGCGTGTTCGGCATCGCCGACGACATCACCGAACGCAGCGCCGCCGAGCGGCAGCGCATCGAGGAAGCGGTCAAGCAGCGCGACCTCCTGGTGCGCGAAGTGCACCACCGCATCAAGAACAACCTGCAGGGCGTGGCCGGACTGCTGCAGCACATGGCGCACGCCAAGCCCGAGCTGGCGAGCAACCTGAACGAGATCGCCGGCCAGATCCAGGCCATCGCGCAGGTGCACGGGCTGCAGATCCGCGCCACCGGCACGCTGCCGGTGCTCGGTGTGGCGCAGGGGATCTTCCAGAACCTGGCGACGATGTTCGGCGTGGACGTGCGCTTCGAGCCGCCGCCGCCGGCGCTATGGCGCTGGGGCTTGCCGGAAAACGAAGCGGTGCCGCTGGCGCTGGTGATCAACGAGCTCGGCACCAACGCCATCAAGTACCGCGCCAGCCGCGAGCAGGGCATCGCGGTGCGCGTGGCGTCGCGCCCGGAAGGGGTGGAGCTGCGCATCGAGAACGGCGGCGTGCTGAAGGCCGGGTTCGACCTGGCCCGCATCGCCTCCGGCATCTCCGGCCTCGGATTGGTGAAGGCGCTGCTGCCGCGGCGCGGCGCGCGCCTGGCGATCGAGCAGCACGGCGGCACCGTCGTCACGCGGCTGGAACTGGTGCCGCCGGCGATCGGGGAGGACGTCGGCTAGCGAAGGCGCTGTCTTACGCGGTGGCCGCACGCAGCGGACGCGCACCTACAATGCCGGCATGAGCGAGCCCAAACCACTGATCCTGGTCGTGGACGACGATCGGCTCGTGCTGGCCACGCTGGTGGCCGGGCTGAAACAGGCCGAGTTCGACGTCATCGAGGCCGACAACGGCGACGACGCCATCCTGTTGGCGCGCAAGCATCGACCGGCGCTCGCGATTCTGGACATGCGCATGCAGGGCAAAAGCGGTATGGACGTGGCGCGTTACCTCGCCGCCAACACCAGCACCGGCTTCATGTTCCTGTCGGCCTTCGGCGATGCCGACATCATCGACGAGGCGACCAAACTCGGCGCGCTCGGCTACCTGGTCAAGCCGATCGACGTCAAGCAGATCGTGCCCGCGGTGCGCGCCGCGCTGGCGCGTCTGCAGGAAAGCCCGCTGCAGCCGCGGCCGCCGTCGCCGCGGCCGGCGACGATCGTGCCGGAGCCGGCGCCGCAGCGCGACCAGTTCGTCGCCATCGGCATCCTGATGGAGCGGCTGCGGCTGGACTACGACCGCGCGCTCGAGGCGCTGCGCGCGCAGGCGCGTGCCGAGGGCCGCGCGGTGGACGACCTGGCGGCCCGCATGGTCGAGGCGGCCAACCGGCTGAACTCGATTCCGCGCTAGTCGAGGGCGCGGCGCGGAGGGCGCGGTGAGGCTCGCCGACGACATCCGCCGGCTCGGTTTCCGCCGCTGGTACGAACGCCAGCTGCTCGAAAGCCACGCTTACCTGGTCACCGCGTTTCTCGCGCTGATCTTGCTGCTGGCGGGCATCGAAAGCATGGAGTTCGCGCGCCGCTCGCCGCCGTTTTACGTCGCTCTGCTGGGCGGGGCGGCCGCCGCCGGCGTGCTGACCTATGTCGGCTGGCGCCGCTTCAACGTGCTGCTCGCGCGCGCCGAGCTGTTCGCCGAAGGGGCCAGTTGCCCGCGCTGCCAGACTTGGGGCAAGTTCGACGTGCTGGCCGAAGAGCAGGCCGCCGACGACGACCCGCCGGAATCCGGCCGCCCGCACTGGCTGCGCGTGAAGTGCCAGCAGTGCGGCCGCGATTGGCGAATCGGTTGAGCGGCTAAGCGGCCGCGGGCGCACGGCCGACGGCCGGCGCATCCTCCCACAGCGTGAAGAAGAACGTCGCCCCCTTGCCGGGCTCGGACTCGGCCCACACGCGCCCGCCGTGCTTGCGCACGATGCGCTGCACGGTGGCCAGGCCGACGCCGGTGCCCGGGAATTCGTTCTGCGAATGGAAGCGCTGGAACAGGCCGAACAGTTTGTCGGCGAAGCGCATGTCGAAGCCGGCGCCGTTGTCGCGCACGAAGAAGACGGTGCGCCCGCCCTCGTCGCGGGCGCCGAATTCCACCTGCGGGGCGGCCGTGCGGGACGAGAACTTCCAGGCGTTGCCCAGCAGGTTCTGCAACACCAGCCGCAGCAGCGTGCGGTCGCCCTCGACCACGGCCTGCGGCACGCAGACGAACTGCGCCGGCCGCGGGTACTGCGCGGCGAATTCGTCGGCCAGCTCGCGCGCCAGGGCCGCCAGATCGACGCGCTCGCGCTCGATTTCACGGCTCGTCATGCGCGACAGTGCGAGCAGCGTGTCGATCATCGCGTTCATGCGGCCGGCGGCGGCGACGATGCGCTTCAGGTGCTCGCGGCCGAGGTCGTCGAGCCGGTCGCCGTAGTCTTCCAGCACGATGTTGGCGAAGCCGTCGACCACGCGCAGCGGCGCGCGCAGGTCGTGCGACACCGAGTGCGAGAAGCTGTCCAGCTCGCGCACCGCCAGCTCCAGTTGGCGGGTGCGCGCGGCGTGCTCGGCCAGCCACTGCGACGACGGCGCGGCAC
>JAKANT010000116.1 GCA_021823635.1 Pseudomonadota bacterium | reverse complement strand
TCGGATGAGACCTCGCCGCCGACTCCCGCGCCTCGCAGCAGCTCTTGCAGGATGCTGCGTGCCAGCAGGTATCCACGGCGGCTGGGTATTATGTGATCATCCGGGATGCGACATCTACTTCGACCCGCTGTTCTGCAACCTGGTCGCCGCCGGCGAGCAGGCCGGTATTTTGGAGACCCTGCTCGACCGCCTGGCGACGTACAAGGAAAAGACGCTGGCGCTGAAGGGCAAGATCAAGAAAGCCCTGTTCTACCCGCTGATGATCATCCTGGTGGCGATCCTGATCACCTCGATCATCATGATCTGGGTCATCCCGTCGTTCAAGACCGTGTTCACCAATTTCGGCGCCGACCTGCCGGCACCGACCTTGATGGTGATCGCGATGTCGGACTTCTTCGTCGCCTACTGGTACGCGTTGCTGTTCGGATCGGTCGGTGCGGTCTACTTCCTGATCCAGGCGTGGAAGCGATCGCCGAAAGTACAGATGCTGGTCGACCGCCTGTTGCTGAAACCGCCGGTGATCGGCGAGTTGATGCAGAAAGCGTCGGTCGCCCGCTGGAGCCGCACCTTGTCGACCACCTTCGCCGCCGGCGTGCCGCTGGTCGAAGCGCTCGACTCGGTCGGCCCCGCGTCGGGCAATGCGATCTACAAGGAAGCGACCAAGCAGATCCAGAGCGAGGTGAACATCGGCACCAGCCTGGCGCAGGCGATGCAGAATTCCGGCGTATTCCCGAACATGGCGGTGCAGATGACCGCGATCGGCGAAGAGTCCGGTTCGCTCGACTCGATGCTGTCCAAAGTGGCCGACTATTACGAGCGCGAGGTCGACGAAACCGTCGATGCGCTGGCGAGCCTGATCGAACCGATGATCATGGTCGTGTTGGGAGTGATCATCGGCTCAATCGTGATCGCCATTTACCTGCCGATCTTCAAGCTCGGTCAGGTGGTCTGAAGAGGAAAAGGCCGGCATCGCGCCGCGATGCCGACCGCGTCTTTCTTGTCTACCGACACCGTCTTCGCGATCGTCGCCGGCATCTTCGGGCTGGCGATCGGGTCCTTTCTGAACGTCGTCATCCACCGCCTGCCGAGGATGATGGACGCCGAGTGGCGTGCGCAGTGCGCCGAACTCGAGGGCAAGAAAAGTCCCGAAACCGGCGTGTACAACCTGTGGACGCCGCGTTCGCATTGCCCCGCGTGCAAGGCACAACTGCGCGTCGTCGACAACATCCCGCTCGTTTCTTACCTGCGGCTGCGCGGAAAGTGCGCCCATTGCGGCGCGCCGATCTCTGCGCGCTACCCCCTGGTGGAGGCGCTGACCGCGCTGCTTTCGGCGACGGTGGCCTGGCGCTTCGGTTTCGGCGCCGCGGGCCTGCTGGCGATGGTGTTCGTCTGGATTCTGATCGCGGCGAGCTTCATCGACGCCGACACTACACTGCTGCCCGACAGCCTGACGTTGCCTCTTTTATGGCTCGGCCTACTAGCCAACGTGTGGGGCGTCTTCGCGCCGTTGCCGGAAGCGGTCGTTGGAGCCGCCGCCGGCTACCTCGTTCTTTGGAGCATCTACTGGCTGTTCAAGCTCGCCACGGGCAAGGAAGGCATGGGCTATGGCGACTTTAAACTGCTGGCGGCACTGGGCGCCTGGATGGGCTGGAAGATGCTGTTGCCGATCATCCTACTGTCGTCGGTGGTGGGCGCAGCGGTCGGCGTCGTTCTGATCGCGCTTGCACGGCGCGGCCGCGAAATCCCGATCCCATTCGGTCCCTATCTCGCGGCCGCCGGCTACATCGCGCTGCTCTATGGTGACGCGATCGCCAGCCGCTGGCTCCCGTTCTGACATCGGCTACTTTGCCGTCGGCCTGACTGGGGGCATCGGCACCGGCAAATCGACGGTGGCTGCCTTGCTGCAAGCGTGCGGCGCGGCGGTGATCGATAGCGACGCGCTCGCGCACGAACTGACGGCGCCCGGCGGGGCCGCGATGCCGGCGATAGCGTCGGCTTTCGGCGACGCGTTCGTACGTCCCGACGGCGCACTCGACCGTGCGCGCATGCGGGCCTTGGTATTCGCCGACCCGGCGGCGAAGACGCGGCTCGAATCGATCCTGCATCCGATGATCGGCGAGCTGACGCAACAGCGCGCGCAAGCCGCCGCCGTCGCCGCCCCTTACGTGGTGCTGATGATCCCGCTGCTGATCGAATCCGGGCGCTGGCGCGAGCGCGTCAATCGGGTGCTGGTTGTCGACTGCTGCGAGACGACCCAGATCGCACGGGTTCGCGAGCGCAGCGGACTGACCGAGGAAGAGGTGCGGGCGATCATCGTGCAGCAGGCGTCGCGTAGCGCGCGGCTGGCAGCCGCCGACGACGTGATCGTCAACGAGGGTAGCGCCGCCGATCTGGTACCGCGCGCGACACGGCTGCACGCGCTATACACGGGGCTGGCGGCGGCGCGTGCGCCTGCCGCGCTGTGATATCTTGGCTCGGCCATGAGCGCGGCCGGCGAAGCGTCGATTCTTTACGAATATCCGTTCAACGAACGCGTCCGCACGCTGCTGCGCCTGGAAGACCTGTTCGACAGACTCGCCTATTTCCGCGCCCAGGAACACGCGTACTGTCATCACACCGCCTTGATGACGCTGTTCGAAATCCTGGAGATGACGGCACGCGCCGATCTGAAGGGCGAGCTGCTGCAGGAGCTGGAACGGCAAAAACAGACGCTGCTGGCGTTGCGTAACAATCCCCAGGTCTCGGAGACGGCACTGGCCGCGGTGCTGGCCGACATCGACCGTGCGCAGCAGGCTTTGAATGCCACACCGGGCAAGGCCGGCCAGCCGCTGCGCGACAACGAGTGGCTGACCAGCATCCGCAGCCGCGCAGGCATTCCGGGCGGCACGTGCGAGTTCGACCTGCCTTCGTATCACGCCTGGCTGATGCGCGATGCGCGCGCGCGCGGCGCCGATCTCGACGGCTGGCTGCGCACGCTGACGCAATTCAACGATGCGCTGGCGATCGTGCTGCGGTTGTTGCGAGAAACCGCGCATCGCAGCCAGCAGGTGGCGGTACAGGGCGCCTACCAACAGATGCTGCAGGGACGCACCTATGCGCTGCTACAGGTGCGCGTGGCGGCGGACGGCGGTGCGATCCCCGAGATCAGCGCCAACAAATACGCGCTGTGGATTCGGTTCACGACCGCCGACCGCGACTTCAAGCCGCGCCCCTTGGAGCGAGACGTGCCGTTCGAACTGGCGCTGTGCGCGTTCTGAGCGATGACCACCGTCGTTCAGTGTCCCATCTGCGGCGCCGAAGTGCCGTGGACCGAAGCCAGCCGCTGGCGCCCGTTCTGTTCCGAGCGCTGCAAGCTGATCGATCTCGGTGACTGGGCGTCCGAGCGGCACGCGATACCGGGCGAGTCGCTCGCGCCGGCACCGACCGACGCGCCCAAGCCCGATCAGGCCCACTGACTCAAGTCACGACGGCGATGCCGTGCGCGCCGGTGCGGCGCGCGCGCTCGAGATCCGCGGCCGATAGTGGGCCGAACGCATACAACGGCAGCGGCGTGTCGAGGGCGAGCGCGGCGAAGCGTTCCCAGTCCGCCTCGCTTGCCACTGGCCCGGCCAGCGCAAATGGCTCGCCGCGCTGCGCCGCCTCGTGCAGACCGACGCGGTCTTCGACCCGCGCCGGGTGCGCTCGCAACGACTGCGCCGGCAACTCGAGCAGCGCCGGCAACTGCAACCAGCGCAGCGCCGGCAGCGTCGCCGGCAGCAGCGGCTGCGGCAGCGCGCCGCCCGGAACGAAGAAACCGAGCCGCTGGCCTTCGCGCGCGTGCGGTGTTCCGCGCCACTCGTAAATGCGTGCGAAGTGCAAACGAACCCAGGCGTGCGGGTAGTCGTACTCGAACGTGACCCACGGCGCCGCAAAGTCGATTTCGATGCCGAGTTCCTCGTGCAGCTCGCGCGCCAGTGCTTGCGCCACCGACTCGCCGGCTTCGATCTTGCCGCCCGGAAACTCCCAGTAGCCGGCGTACGGCTTGCCGGTCGGGCGATCGGCGAGCAGCACCGCGCCGTCGCCGCCGATCAGCACGCCGACCGCGACCGCGGTGCGCGGCCGAACGGTCATCGGCGCGCGCGCAGGCCGTGGCGGCCGGCGTAGTCGCGCGCGAACTGCAGCGCCACGCGCCCCGAGCGCGAACCGCGCTGCAGCGCGAACTGCAGCGCCTCGGCGCGCGCCGCGTCGATCAGCGCCCGGTCGGCGCCATAGTGCGCGAGCCAGTGCGCGACGATGTCGAGGTAGTCGTCCTGACGGAACGGGTAGAAGGACAACCACAGGCCGAAGCGCTCGGACAGCGAGATCTTCTCCTCGACCGATTCGGCGGGGTGGATTTCGCCGTCGTCCTGGTGCTTGGCGTCGAGATTTTCGCGCATGTACTCCGGCATCAGATGGCGCCGGTTCGATGTAGCGTAAATCAGCACGTTGTCCGGCGCTGCGGCGACCGAGCCGTCCAGTTGCGCTTTCAGCGCCTTGTAGGAGCTTTCGCCCTCGTCGAACGACAGGTCGTCGCAGAACAGGATGAAGCGCTCGGCGCGCGGCGCCAGCAGCGCGACGATGTCCGGCAGATCGACCAAGTCGCGCTTGTCGACTTCGACCAACCGCAGACCGTCGTTGACAAAGCGCAGCAGGCAGGCGCGGATCAGCGAAGACTTGCCGGTGCCGCGCGCGCCGGTCAGCAGCACGTTGTTCGCCGGCAGGCCGCGCACGAACTGCTCGGTGTTGCGCAGGATCGCCTCCCGCTGCGCGTCGATGTGGCGCAGGTCGTCGACGTCGATGCGCGCGATCCGGTGCAGCGGCTCGAGCCGGCCGACCTCCACGCCCAAATAGCGGCGCTTGCGCCAGCGATACGCCGGCGCGCTCCAGTCGATGTCGGCCGGCGGCGGCAGCAGCGGCTCGAGACGCGCCAGCAAATTCTCCAGCCGCGCCAGCGCGTCGGGACCGGCTTCTTTCGCTTTCATGAGCGATAGTCGGCGTTGATCGAGACGTAGCCGTGCGACAGATCGCAGGTCCACACGGTTGCGCGCGCGGCCCCGCGGCCGAGCAGCACACGCACCAGGATCTCGGCGCCGCGCATCGCGCGCTGGCCGTCTTCCTCGCGGTAATCGGGATGACGTCCGCCGTCCTTCGCCACCCACACGTCGTTCAGGTACAACTGCACGCGCGCCGCTTCGAGGTCCGCGATGCCGGCGTTGCCCACCGCCGCGAGGATGCGGCCGAGGTTGGGATCGGAGGCAAAGAATGCGGTCTTGACGAGCGGCGAATGCGCAATCGCATACGCGACCGTCGCCGCCTCGTCCTCTGTCTTCGCCTGCTCGACCGCGATCTCGATGAACTTGGTCGCGCCTTCGCCGTCGCGCACGATCGACTGCGCCAGTTGGCGGGCCACCGCGGCGACCGCGTCGGCGAACGGCGCGTAGCGCGGATCATCCATCGACGCGATCGGCGCGCCGCCCGCTTGCCCGGTTGCGATCAGCACGAACGAATCGTTGGTCGATTGATCGCCGTCGACCGTGATGCGGTTGAAAGAAGCGTCTGCGGCCTGCCGCGCCAAGCGGTGCAACAGCGGCGGCGCGACCGCGGCGTCGGTGGCGATGAACGCCAGCATCGTCGCCATGTTGGGCCGAATCATGCCGGCGCCCTTGGCGATGCCGGTGATCGCGACCGTGCGGCCGTCGAGCGCGAGCCGGCGCGACGCCGCCTTCGGCACCGTGTCGGTGGTCATGATCGCCTCGGCCGCTTGCGCCCAATGGTTCGGCGCCAGCCTTGCGATCGCCTGCGGCAGCCCCGCGAGCAAGCGCTCGAGCGGCAGCGGCTCCATGATCACGCCGGTGGAAAACGGCAGCACCTGCACCGCCTCGCATGCCAGCAGGCGCGCGACTTCGGCACAGGTCGCGCGCGCGTCAGCGATGCCTGTTGCGCCGGTGCCGGCGTTGGCGCAGCCGGTGTTGATCACCAGCGCGCGCAGGCCGCGGACGGCGGCCAGATGCTCGCGACAGACGGTGACCGGCGCAGCG
>JAKANT010000115.1 GCA_021823635.1 Pseudomonadota bacterium | reverse complement strand
CATCATCGTCGTTCTTGTTCCCTCGTTCGAACGGGAGGCGCGATGATAGGCGCAGCCACTGCGCCGCCTCGGCGGCGAACCAAGGCGCGTTCCGTGCCGCCGCGGAGATGGAACGCTGAGCCGCCGGCGTAAAAAGCGCCGACACTGGCGCCGCCCTATCGGCGCGTGTATAAGGCCCGCGACGGTGGATCCCGCACGCGAACAAAGTCAACACCACCGCACCGGAGACAAACCCATGAATCGACCCCAAGCCTTGCGGCTCGGCGCCGCCATGCTCCTGTCGCTCGCGACGGGCATCGCGGCCGCCGCCGGCGTCAGCGTCAAGTTCGATCTGTCCAGCCCCGACGGCGCGCCCTTCCCGAGCGACCGCTTCACCGTGCCGGACTTCTCGCAGCGCACGTTCCGACGCGTCGCGCTTCCGAAACCCGACTGCGCGGTTCGGCCTTCGGACTGTGCCGACATCGACGTGCTGAACACGCTGGACGGTTTTAACACCCAGCCGCGCATCACCGTGCCGTTCACCGGACCGATCGACGTCAACACCGTCAACTCGAACACGGTGTATCTGGTGAACCTCGGCGATACGCTGACGCTGCGCGGCTTCGGCGAGCGGGTCGGCATCAACCAGGTGCTGTGGGATCCGGCCACCAACACGCTGGTGTTCGAATCCGACCAGCTGCTGGCCGAACACAGCCGCTACCTGCTGGTCATCACCAACGGCGTGCGCGATGCCGCAGGCGATCCGATCGAGCCCGGGCGCTTCGGCCGTTTCCGTCACGATCTGAACTTCGGCCAGACGCACGACCGCAGCCTGAAGGAATACCGCAAGTCGCTGCTGGACGGCATGCATTCGGCGGGGGCGCCGCGCGACCGCATCGTCGCGCTGTCGCTGTTCACCACGCGCACCACGACCGGGCTGCTGGAGAAGGTGCGCAAGCAGATCAAGGCATCGACCCCGGCGCCGGTGAACTTCATGGTCGGCAACAACGGCACCGAGCGCGCGCTGTTCCCGGTGTCGAACATCACCGCCATCCAGTTCAACCGCCAGGTCGGTACCGCGCCGACGTTCAGTTCATCGTTCCTGCCGACGCCGGCGCTGAACGTCGTTCCGGGCGCGGTCGCGGCGGTCGCTTACGGTAAGTTCAGCTCGCCCGACTACCAGACGCCGGCGAAGTTCATTCCGCCGGTGCCGACCCTGTTCGGCCAGCCGCAGCCGCAATCGACGAACGAACTGATCGTCCAGTTGTTCCTGCCAGCCGGCGCCAAGCCGGCCGGCGGCTGGCCGGTCGCGATCTTCGGCCACGGTTTCACGGACAGCATGTACGGCGCGCCGTGGGTGGTGGCCTCCGTTTTCGCCGCGCACGGTATCGCCACCGCGTCGATCAACGTGGTGGGCCACGGCGGCGGTGCCCTCGGCAACCTGACCGTGCTGCGGACGAGCGGCGCGCCGGTGGTCGTGCCCGCCGGCGGGCGTGGCATCGACCAGGACGGCAACGGCACGATCGATTCGACCGAAGGCGTGAATGCCGCGCCGCCGCGTTCGATCATCGGCTCCAGCGACGGCCTGCGCCAGACGACCATCGACCTGATGCAGTTGGTACGCCAGATCGAGGTCGGCGTCGATGTGGACGGCGACGGCACGGCGGACCTGGACGCCAACCGCATCTACTACGCCGGCCAGTCGTTCGGCGGCATCTACGGCACGATCCTGCTCGGCACGGAGCCCAACATCAAGGCCGGCGTGCCCAATGTGCCGGGCGGCGCGATCGTCGAGATCGCGCGCCTGTCGCCGGTGTTCCGGGCGCTGATCGGCATCGGGCTGGCCACGCGTGTGCCGTCGCTGATCAACGTCGCGCACCCGAGCGGCATCGTGTTCAACGAGAACATTCCGCTGCGCGACCAGCCGCCGCTCGTCAACACCGTGCCCGGCGCGCTGGCGATCCAGGAAAACCTGGACCGCAACGAATGGGTGCAGCAGCACGGCAACCCGGTGTCGTATGCGCCGTACATCCGCAAGCGGCCGATGCACGGCAACGCGCCGAAACCGGTCATCTACCAGTTCGCCAAGGGCGATGTCACGGTACCCAATCCGACCACCAGCGCGATCCTGCGCGCCGGCGATCTCGCCGACCGCGCCACTTATTTCCGCAACGACCTGGCGTATGCGGCCAATCCGGCCGTGCCGAAGAACCCGCACACGTTCCTGACCAACATCTCGAACCCTGCCGCTGCGAGCTACGCGATCGCGGCACAGACCCAGATCGCGCGGTTCTTCGCCAGCAACGGCGCGGAAGTGATCGATCCCGACGGCGCCGGCCCGTTCTTCGAGGTTCCGATCGCGGGGCCGCTGCCGGAGACGACGAACTTCATCCCGTAGCGGGCGGCGCGCCGGTCCAGCCGTACTCGACGGGCCGGCGCACGTAGAACAGGTGCAGTTGCTCGCGTGCAAGGAGCGCGAGCAACTGCTGCGCCAGCTCGTCGGTGGTGACAATGCGCACCTCGAGCGGCAACTGGCCCGCCGTCTCGAAGAAGTGCCCGTAGTGGACGCGTCCGTGGCGGCCGTAGCCGGCGATGGCGCGGAACACCGACGCGCCCTTGATGCCGCAGTCGCGCGCCCGCGCCAGCAGCCATTCGTGCAGCAGCACATGCTGATGGCGCGCGCCCTCGGGAAAGTAGAACTGCAGTTCAACGCCCTGCGCCATGGCTTACCTCACGATCGCGCGCGCGAGCGCCATTCCCGCCAGCGTCAGCGCCAGCGAGCCGAACAGGTGCAGCGCGGCGTGTCCGAACGCCCACGCGTACTGGCCGCGCAGGATCAGCGCCGCGGACTCCGCAGAGAAGGTGGAGAACGTCGTCAGCGCGCCGAGAAAGCCGGTGATCAGCGCCAGGCGCCATTCGGGCGCGATCCCCGGATAGGCCGAAAAAAACTCGATCGCGACACCGACGATCAGCCCGCCGAGCAGATTCGCGGTCAGCGTGCCGAGCGGCACCTCCGGCCACAGCGGATTGAGCCACACACCGAAGCCCCAGCGCAGCCAGGCGCCGAACACCGCCCCCACACCGACGGCCAGCCACGCGAGCGCCGTCATCGCGCGCCGCCACCCCAACGCGCGCGCCGCGCGTCGTCGCTGTCGCGCGCATCGACCCAGCGCTCGCCGGTCGCGGTGCGCTCTTTCTTCCAGAACGGCGCTTCGGTCTTCAGATAATCCATCACGAACTCGCAGGCGGCGAACGCCTCGCCACGGTGGCTGCCGGTGACAGCGACCAGCACGATCTGGTCGCCCGGCTTAAGTTCCCCCACCCGGTGCACGACCAGTAGGTCGATGACGTCGAAGCGCGCGCGCGCCTGCGCGCAGATGTCTTCCAGCGCGCGCTCGGTCATGCCCGGGTAGTGCTCCAGCGTCATCGCCATGACCGCGTCGCCGTCGTTGACGTCGCGCGCCACACCGATGAAGCTCGCCACCGCGCCGACTTTCGGGTTGTCCGCGCGCAGGCGCGCGATCTCGGCGCCGGCATCGAAGTCTTCGCGCTGCACGCGCACCGGCATCTCAGCCCCCGGTCACCGGCGGAAAGAACGCCACTTCGGCGCCGTCGCGAAGCAGGCTGTCGTCCTGCGCCATGGTCCGATCGACCGCAGCGCGGATGCGCCCGATGGTCGCGAACGCCTCCGCGAACGGCGCGCCGCGCGCCATCAGGTGCGCACGCAGCTTCGCAACGGTGTCCACGTCGCCGGGCACCTCGAGTTCTTCGCGCTCTCGCCCGACCGCCTCGCGCAGGCGGGCGAAATAGAGAACCGTCAGCTTCACCGCGCCAGCTCCGAGAACGGCAGATACGAAACCGTGTCGCCGCGTGCGATCGCCCGACCGGCCGGGTTGTCCACCAAGCCGTCGGCCCACGCGCAGGAGGTCAGTACCGCGGAGTTCTGGTTCGGAAACAGCTCCAGTCCGCCCTGTGCGTTCACGCGCACGCGCAGGAATTCGCGCCGCTTGTCCGGCTTCGGCAGGTCGAAGTCGGCACGCAACGGCAGCGGCCGCGGCAGCACCTCGGCGACACCCTGCCGCTTCAGGATGAAGGGCCGTGCGAACAGCAGGAAAGTGACGAAGCTCGACACCGGATTGCCGGGCAGGCCGATGAAGGGCACCTCGCGCACGCGACCGAAGGCGAGCGGCTTGCCGGGCTTCATCGCGATCTGCCACAGCTCGAGCGCGCCTTCTGCCTGGACGGCCGCCTTGACGTGATCCTCTTCGCCGACCGAAACGCCGCCCGAGGTGACGATCAAGTCGGCCGATTGCGAGGCGCGCACGAACGCGGCGCGCGTGGCGGAAAGCGAATCCGGCACGATGCCCAGATCGATCGCTTCGCAGCCCAGTTCCGCGAGCGCCGCGCGCAGCATGAAGCGGTTCGAGTTGTAGATGCGCCCCGGCGGCAGCGGTTCGCCTGGCATGACCAGCTCGTCGCCGGTGAAAAAGACCGCCACCCGCAGACGGGGCTTGACCGGCAGGCTGGCCAGCCCGATCGAAGCCGCCAGGCCGACCAGCGGCGCACGCAGCCGCACGCCCGCTTCGATCACCGTGCTGCCGGCTTCGATGTCCAGACCGGCGCGGCGGATCCACTGACCTGGCGGCGGCACTTCCTGGATCGTCACCCATTCGCCATCGGCCGCCGCCGCTTCCTGCATCACGACGGCATCCGCGCCCGGCGGGATCGGCGCGCCGGTGAAGATGCGCGCCGCGGTCCCCGCTTCGAGCGGCTGGCCGAACTGTCCGGCCGCGATGCGCTGCGATACGCGCAGCCGCGTGCCGGCCGCTGGCACGTCGGCGCAGCGCACCGCGTAACCGTCCATTTGCGAGTTGGCGAGCGGCGGAACCGCGATCGACGACACCAGCGGCGCGGCGAGCACCCGCCCGCCGGCCTCCAGCGTCGGCACATGCTCGACGCCGGCCAGCGGCTGCGCCCGCTCGAGCAGCCGGCTCAACGCTTCTTCGACGGTCAACATCAGGGCAGCTTCAGCAGCTCGACGATGAACGCGGCAATCTTAGTCGGGTCGTTCAAATCCAGCAGCGGCAGCTCCGTGTCCACCGCGTGATCGGCGGCCACCGCGACCACGTTCGGATCGTTCGGAAAGATCGGCGGCTCGGTGTTGGTCGTGCGCCGCACCTCGATGCGCGGGATCCGCCCTTCGCTCTTGAATCCTTCCACGATCACCAGATCGCACGGCGCCAGTTGCGCGAGCAGCTCGTCCAGGGTGGCCGGCGCCTGAGGCGTTTCCGTGAGCAGCGCCCAGCGCTGCTGCGTGGCGATCAGGACCTGGCCGGCGCCCGCCTCGCGATAGCGGTACGAATCCTTGCCGGGCCGATCCATGTCGAAGCCGTGATGCGCATGCTTGATCGCCGACACGCGCAGCCCGCGCGCGCGCAGCAACGGGATCAGCTTCTCGATCAGTGTGGTCTTGCCGGTGTTCGAATAGCCGATGAAGCCGATGACCTTCGGCAACGCTCGGCTGCGGTCCGGCGCCGGCCGCAGTCCATGGCCCGGCTCCGCCGGCCCGCGCTCCGCGTTCATGCGTGCGAATCTGCGCCCGACGCCTCGGCGTGGGCTTCGATGAAACGCCGGACGCGCTCGGCATCCGCCGGCAGCACCGTGAAGCGCTGCGGGCGCGACTCCAGATCCGCGTATGCCGGCGGGCGCGGCGGTTCGATGCCGATCGCCTCGCGAATCGTTTCCGCGAACTTCGCCGGCGCGGCCGTCTCCAGGCAGATCATCGGCACGCGCTCGCTGCGGTATTCGCGCGCGACCTTCACGCCGTCGGCCGTGTGCGGGTCGATGATCACGCCGCTCGCGCGATACACGTCGCGGATCGTCGCCAGCCGGTCGGCATGGGTGCTGGTGCCGGAAACGAAGCCCGACTCCCGCACCCGCGCCCAGAACGGGGTCGGCGCGAGGTCGAACTCGCCGCGCGCGTCGATGTCCCGCCACAGCGCGCGCACGACCGCCGGGTCGCGGCCGACGACGTCGAACACGAAGCGCTCGAAGTTCGACGCCTTGGAGATGTCCATCGACGGGCTGCTGGTCGCCTGCGCGTGCGCA
>JAKANT010000114.1 GCA_021823635.1 Pseudomonadota bacterium | reverse complement strand
CCAGCATCGCGGCGAAGGTCAGTGCCTGCGTGATGATCGAGAAATAGACGCCCTTGATGCGCGAACGGAACGCCAGGTAGCCGAACACGAAGGCGAGCAGGCCCGGCACCGCCAACACCAGGAACACGGCCCACAGGAAGTGCTCCGAGCCGGTCCAGTACCACGGCAGCTCCTTCCAGTCCAGGAACACCATGAAATCGGGCAGGTCGCTGCCGTAGACGCCGTCGCGGCCGATCTGGCGCATCAGGTACATGCCGAAGGCGTAGCCGCCGAGCGCGAAGAACAGGCCCTGACCGAGCGACAGGATGCCCGTGTAGCCCCAGATCAGGTCCATCGCCAGCGCCACCACCGCGTAGCACATGAACTTGCCGAGCAGCGTGATCCAGAAGCTCGACAGATGCAGCGGATGGTCGGCCGGCAGCGCCAGGTGCAGTACCGGCACGACGATCAGCAGCACGCCGGTGGCGCCGAGCAGCGCCGCCCACGCCGCCGGTGAGAACAGGCGCGTCATCGCGCCCTCCCTTGCGCGTGTTCGCAGCTCATGCCTCGACCCAGCGGCCCTTCAGGGCGAACAACCCTTGCGGCCGCTTCTGGATGAACAGGATGATGAATACCAGCACGAAGATCTTGGCCAGCACGGCGCCGCTCCAGGGCTCGAGGAACTTGGCGATCGAACCCAAGCCGAGCGCGGCGATCACGGTGCCGGCGAGCTGGCCCACGCCGCCCAGCACCACCACCATGAACGAGTCCACGATGTACGCCTGCCCGAGGTCGGGGCCGACGTTCCCGATCTGCGACAACGCGACCCCGCCCAGGCCCGCCACGCCGGAGCCGAGCGCGAACGTCAGCATGTCGACGCGGTCGGTCGGCACGCCGGTGCACGAGGCCATCGCACGGTTCTGCGTCACGCCGCGCACGAACAGCCCGAGGCGCGTGCGGTAGATCAGCAGCCAGACGGCGGCCAGCACCGCGGCGGCGAAAGCGATGATCACGATGCGGTTGTAGGGCAGCACGTAACCGCCGGCGAGCCCGATGCCGCCCGACAGCCAACTCGGGTTCTCCACTTCCACGTTCTGCGCGCCGAACAGCGTGCGGCAGCTTTGCATCAGCAGCAAACTGATGCCCCAGGTGGTGAGCAGCGTCTCCAGCGGCCGGCCGTGCAGCCATCGCAGCACGCCGCGCTCCAGCAGCAGCCCGACGGCTGCCGTGACCGCAAACGCCACCGGCAGCGCCGCCAGCACGTACCAGTCGAACGCTTGCGGAAAGTACGTCCGGAACAGCCCCTGCACGACGAAGGTGGCGTACGCGCCCAGCATCAGGAACTCGCCGTGCGCCATGTTGATGATGCCCATCAAGCCGTAGGTGATCGCCAGTCCGAGCGCGGCCAGCAGCAGGATCGACCCGAGGCTGACGCCGGAAAACAGCGCGATCAGCGCCTCGGTCTTGCGCAGCCGCGCATTGATCTGTGCCAGCGCCTCCTGGGCGGCGGCGCGAACACGCGCGTCCGGCTCGGGATAGCTGCCGTCCTTGTTCGGTGTGATCATCGTCGCCAGGGTCTGCCGCACCTGCGGATCGTCGCTCGCCGCCAATGCGCGCGCCGCGACGAGCCGCCTTTGCGGGTCTTGGCTCGCCAGCGCGAGCGAGGCCGCGGCAAGCGTCAGTGCAGTGCGAACCTCGGCGTCGGTTTCGGCCGCGAGCGCCGCCTCCAGAACCGGCAGCAGCTCCTCGTTGTCGCTGCCTTGCAGCGCGCGCGCGGCGGCCAGCCGGGTGCGCCGATCGTCGGACTTCAACCGCAGCGCCGCCAGCGCGGCGGCGATCTCGCCGCGAATCCTGTTGTTGATCACCACCGTCTCGACCGAATTCGGTGCCGGGCCGAGATCGGCATCGCTGACGGCATCGCGCAGGCGACCGTTGGCGACGATCGCCACCCGCTTGCCGCCGTCGAGCACGGCCAGCGCGTCGTCTTCGAGCGCCCGCAGCACGTCGATCGCGCGCGCCTGTCCGCTGGCGGCGAGCTCGCGGATGGCGGCGACTTTCTCGTCGTTGTCGTCGGCCGCCAGCCGCGCCAGCCGCGCGGCGTCGAGTGCGGCGCGCGCCGGCCACGCCAGCAGCAGCGCAAACAGACAGGCGAACGCGAGCCGCAGGGCTTTCATCGAGCGAACTGACAGTGTTTGGAAGGGGCGGCGCCCGCCGCCGCGGGCGGACGACGTGCCCGCCCGCGGCCGTGCGCTCACACCGGTTGATCCGGCTTCTTCTCGTTGCCCGGAATGAAGGGGCTCCAGGGCTGCGCGCGGATCGGACCCTTGGTCTTCCACACGACGTTGAACTGGCCGTCGGCGCGTACCTCGCCGATGAACACCGGCTTGTGCAGGTGATGGTTCTTTTCGTCCATCTTGACCTTGAAGCCGCACGGCGCATCGAAAGTCTGGCCTCCGACCGCCTTGATCACGGGGTCGATATCGGTGGTCTTGGCCTTCTCCACCGCCTGCTTCCACATGTGGATGCCGATGTAGGTGGCCTCCATCGGATCGTTGGTCACGACCTTGTCGGCGTTCGGCAGCTTTTGTTTGACCGCCCACTCCTTGTACATCTTGATGAACGCCTCGTTCTGCGGGTTCTTCAGCGACATGAAGTAGTTCCACGCCGCCAGATGGCCGACCAGCGGCTTGGTGTCCACGCCGCGCAGCTCCTCTTCGCCGACCGAGAAGGCGACCACCGGCACGTCCTTAGCCTTCAGGCCCGCATTGCCGAGCTCCTTGTAGAACGGCACGTTGGAGTCGCCGTTGATGGTGGAGATCACGCAGGTCTTGCCGCCGGCGGCGAACTTCTTGATGTTGGCGACGATGGTCTGGTAGTCGCTGTGGCCGAACGGCGTGTAGATCTCCTCGATGTCTTTCTCCGCCACCCCCTTGCTCTTGAGGAACGCGCGCAGGATCTTGTTGGTCGTGCGCGGGTACACGTAGTCGGTGCCGAGCAAGAAAAAGCGCTTGGCCGCGCCGCCTTCCTTGCTCATCAGGTATTCGGTGGCGGGAATGGCCTGCTGGTTCGGCGCCGCGCCGGTGTAGAAGACGTTCTTCTCCAGCTCTTCGCCTTCGTACTGCACCGGATAGAACAGCAGGTGATTCAGTTCCTTGAACACCGGCAGCACGCTCTTGCGCGAGACCGAGGTCCAGCAGCCGAAGACGACCGAGACTTTGTCCTGCGTGATCAGCTGGCGCGCCTTTTCCGCGAACAGCGGCCAGTTGGAGGCTGGGTCCACCACCACCGGCTCCAGCGGGCGCCCGAGCACGCCGCCCTTGGCGTTGATGTCGGCGAACGTCATCAACGCCGTTTCCTTCAGAGCGGTTTCGGAAATCGCCATCGTGCCCGACAGCGAGTGCAACACGCCGACCTTGATCGGCGTCTTGCTCTGCCCGAAAGCTTCGAACGAAGCCGCGAACAGCGCGGCGGCACCGGCACTGCCGGCCTGGATGAATCGTCTGCGACTGAAAGTCATGAAGGCTCCCTCCGACGTTGGCGCCGAGCGACGGCGCACCGCAAATGGTCGCGAGCAGTTACCGTGCCAACGCTTGCGAGGGGTTTATGCCCGTGCCGCGACGGTGCGCCCGCACCGCCAAGAGGCACGCGCGCGGCGCTTTGCACGCGTAGTGGGCACGCTGCACCGTCGGCAGGCGCTGGCGCGTGCCGGTACGCTTCGGTAGCCTGCGCGCCGCGAACCGCCGCGAGGGCGCGATGAACCAGACGGAACGCTATTACCGAATCGACCAGTTGATCCGCGACCGCGGTCTGATCTCGTTCGCCGACCTGCAGCGCGAACTGGAGGTCTCGCGAGCGACGCTGCGGCGCGATCTGACGCACCTGCGCGATCGGCTGAACGCTCCGATCGTCTACGACCGCGATGCCGGCGGCTACCGCTACGAGAAGCAGCGCATCGGGCCGCGCTTCCAGCTTCCGGGGCTGTGGTTCTCGGCCGACGAGTGCCTGGCGCTGCTGACCATGCACCAGGTGCTGCAGGGGCTGGACGCTGGCGGCCTGCTGGCGCGGCACGTCGCGCCGCTGGTCGAGCGGCTGGAAATGCTGCTCGACTCCGAGCAGGCCCCGGCCAAGGAGGTGCTGAAGCGCATCCGGCTGCTGCCAGCGCAGCGGCGGCCGGCCCGAGCGCAATGGTTCGAGGTCGTGGGCCGTGCGCTGCTGTCGCGGCGGCGGCTGCGCATCGACTACTTCACGCGCCACCGCGGCGCGCGCTCCGAGCGCGAAGTCTCGCCGCAGCGGCTCGTCTACTACCGCGGCAACTGGTATCTGGACGCGTGGTGTCATCGCGCCGAGGCGCTGCGCATGTTCGCGCTCGATTCGATGAAGGACGCGCGGCTGCTCGACGCCCGCGCCAAGGAGGTGTCGCTCAAGCAGGTCGACGAGGAAATGGCGCGCGGCTACGGCATCTACCGCGGCGCCCGGCTCACCTGGGCCACGCTCGTGTTTTCCGCCGAGGCGGCGCGCTGGGTGCGCGCCGAGGTCTGGCACGAGCGCCAGCAGGGGCGCGAGCTGCCGGACGGCCGCTACGAGCTGCGCGTGCCGTATGCCGATTCGCGCGAACTGGAGATGGACGTGCTGCGCCACGGCGAGCACGTCGAGGTGGTGGCGCCGGCGGAGCTGCGCGCGCGCATCGCGCAGCGGCTGGCGACGGCGGCGCGCCGCTACGCCTGACGCGGCCGCTCATTGACTTTCGTCCTGCGCCAGTGCGCACCGCGCGAGCACGTTGCACAGCGCTTCGGCCGGCAGCGCGCTCAGATAACCGAGCGTGCGGTCGATGCGGATGACGATTCCGACCAATTGGCCGCGCGCGTCGAACAGCCCGCCGCCGCTCGCGCCCTTCGCGCCTTTGATATCGGTCAGGATCAACGGCACCGCCAACGCGTGGCTGGTCCAGCGCGGCGCCAGCGCACGGCCGGCAAGCGGTGCGGCCGCATCGCTGCCGGCGAACGCCGTCAGCGCCTCGCCCGCCTGCACCGGGCGCACGCGCAGGGTAGCTTGCGGCCGCAGCGGTCGCGCCACCGCGAGCAGCGCGGCATCGATGCCGGCGTCGATGCGCTCGATGCGTGCCGGCAGGCGCGTACCGTCGCCGGCAATGACCGCGATTCGCTGCGCGCCCCACACCAGGTGCGCGGCCGTGGTCACCTCGCGCGCGGCGGTCGTCACGCCCAGTCCTTCGGATGCGCGCGGCAAGGGGTAGCCCTGGAAGCGCACACCGTCTGGCCGCGCCGCTTCCACGCGCACCAACGACGGGTGGGCGGCGGCGGGTGCGGACAGGGCCGCCAGCGACAGCAAACACAGCGCGGCGCGCATCGGTGCGGGCAGTGTAGAGTTGGCCGCGCTCGCCGGCCGTGACCGGCGGTTTCATCGTCGATCGACACAGGAGGTGCGCGTGGGCCCGCTCGCCGGCATTCGCGTGATCGAACTGGCGGCCATCGGCCCGGGGCCGATGTGCGCGATGCTGCTCGCCGACCTGGGCGCGGACGTGATCCGCATCGACCGGCTCGAGCCGGCCGGCCTGGGCGTCGCGATGGACGCGCGCCACGACGTCAACGCGCGCAGCCGGCGCTCGGCGGCGATCGACCTGAAGGCGGGCGCCGGGCGCGACGCGGTGCTGCGCCTGGTCGACGGCGCCGACGTGCTGATCGAGGGTTTCCGCCCCGGCGTCGCCGAGCGCCTGGGCCTGGGCCCGGCCGACTGCCAGGCGCGCAACCCGCGCCTGGTCTACGGCCGCATGACCGGCTTCGGCCAGACCGGCCCGCTGGCGCAGGCCGCCGGCCACGACCTGAACTACATCGCGCTCACCGGCGCGCTGCATTCGATCGGGCCGCGCGGCGGCGCGCCGCTGCCGCCGCTGAACCTGGTCGGCGACTACGGCGGCGGCGCGCTCTACCTCGCGTTCGGGCTGATGGCCGCGCTGTTCGAGCGCCAGCGCAGCGGGCGCGGCCAGGTCGTCGACGCCGCAATGGTCGACGGCGCGGCGTCGCTGATGGGCCTCTTCTACGGCCTGCACGCCGGCGGCAGCTTCGACGCGCCGCGCGGCGAGAACCTGCTCGACGGCGGCGCGCCGTTCTACGCCAGCTACGAGACC
>JAKANT010000113.1 GCA_021823635.1 Pseudomonadota bacterium | reverse complement strand
CCGATCTCATCGGGGTGCTGATCACCGACCACAACGTGCGCGAGACGCTCGGCATCTGCGATCACGCCTACATCATCAACGAAGGGCGCGTCCTGGCCTCCGGACGGCCCGACGAGATCGTCGAAAACGAATCGGTCCGGCGCGTCTATCTGGGCGAACACTTCCGCATGTAGCGTCTTTAGCATTGCGCCCCGCGGCGTGCAGTTCGATGAAACCCAGTCTCCAGCTCAAACTGTCGCAGCACCTGGCGCTGACGCCACAACTGCAGCAGTCGATCCGGCTGCTGCAGTTGTCCACGCTCGAGCTGAACCAGGAAATCGAGCAGGCGCTGGCCGACAACCCGCTGCTGGAGCGCGACGACGACCCGCTGGCCACCCCGCTGCGCGTTGCCGCCGACGGCGCGATCGTCGGTAACGGCGCCGCTTCGACCGCCGATGCCGGCGCCGAGGTGCCGCCGGACGCCGGCTCCGAGGACGCCGCCAACGGTTTCGAAGGTGACGGCCTGACCGACTGGGGCCACGCGCCGCGCGCCGAGCGCGACGACGACGACGGCGGACCGCAGACGTGGGTAGCCGCGCCGCTCACGCTGCACGAACACCTGCGCGCGCAGCTCGCGCTGACGAACGCCTCGCCGCGCGACCGCGCGCTGGTGGAGATGCTGATCGATGCCCTGGATGACGACGGCTACCTCACCTCGTCATTGGAGGATCTGCTCGCGCTGTGCCCGCCCGACGCGCAGGTCGAGCGCGAGGATCTGGCGGCCGCGCTGAAGCTTTTGCAAAGCTTCGATCCGCCCGGTGTGGGCGCGCGCTCCGCCGCCGAGTGTCTGCTGATCCAGATCGACGCCCGACTGCGGCAGACGCCGCCGCCGACCGACACCGGGCTGCTGAAGCTGGCGCGCCGAATCGTGAGCGACCACTTGCCGCTGCTCGCGGCACGCGACTATGGGAAGCTACGTAAGCACCTGGCCTGCAGCGACGACGACTTGCGGGCCGCGCACAGTCTGATCCGTGGACTGAATCCGCATCCGGGCGTAGGCTTTGGGTCGCCCGGCGCCGATTACGTGGTGCCCGATATCTTCGTTCGTCGCAGCGGTAACCGTTGGATCGCGCAATTGAATGCCGAAGTGGTGCCGCGTCTGCGGGTGAACCAGGCGTACGCGGCGGCCGTCAGGCGCGTCAAAGGCGCGGACGGGCAGGCGCCCTGGTCGCAACGGCTGCAAGAGGCGCGCTGGCTGATCCGCAACGTGCAGCAGCGCTTCGAGACCATCCTGCGCGTGTCGCAGGCGATCGTCGACCGTCAGCACAACTTTTTCACGCACGGCGCGATCGCAATGCGGCCGCTCGTGTTGCGCGAAATCGCCGACACGGTCGGCCTGCACGAATCCACCGTCTCGCGCGTCACGTCCAACAAGTACATGGCCACTCCGTTCGGCGTGTTCGAGCTGAAATATTTCTTCGGCAGCCATGTGGCCACCGATACCGGCGGCGCGGCCTCCAGTACGGCGATCCGCGCCCTGATCAAACAGCTCATCTCCGCGGAGGATCCGAACAACCCATTGTCCGACAGCAGGATCGCCGAGCTGCTCGGCGAACAAGGTATCGTGGTCGCACGCCGAACGGTGGCGAAATACCGCGAAGCGCTGAAAATCGCGCCGGTGGCGATGCGCAAGGCTCCGTGAGGTCGGGCGCCGCCGATGAGGCGGCGGCGCACGGCCGTCGTCCGTAACGACCCAACGAAAGAGGGGTGCTGCATGAACCTCATCATCCACGGTCACCATGTCGAAGTGACTCCCGCGCTGCGCGGCTACGTCGAGGGCAAGCTCGAACGCGTGCGGCGCCATTTCGACCACGTGATCGAGGCGGACGTGCTGTTGTCCGTGGAGGACAAGCTTCGACAGAAGGCCGAGATCACGATGCGCGTGCGCGGCTCGGCGCTGCATGCCGAAGCGATCGACGCCGACATGTACGCGGCGATCGACTCTTTGATCGACAAGCTCGACCGCCAGGTCCTGCGCCACAAGGACCGGGTGAAGAACCACGTGCGCGAGCCGCTGAAGCACCAAGGCACCGAGCCGACCCAGTGAAAAGGGCGGGTACGAAAGACGAAAAGGGGGCCGTCGGCCCCCTTTTTCTTCGGGGCTTTCCCGGTCGGCCGCAAGCCGCGGACCGGCCGTTGAGGGCGTGTGATCCATCTTCGCGTTGCCCGCCAGCAACACCCGAGCGCGATGCCGCACCGCCGCAGCGGCGGGTGTATAGTGCGCGCCTTCGTTTTTGACCTTCGAGGGCGGCCCCGCCTCGACGCCAACCTGTCTCGACGCCGCGCCGGAAGCGACCGGCCGATGCGCATCAATTGGGATGGGATCCACCGTTTTCCTCCCCCGTATCGCAGCGACCGGCAGAGCTAACTTGCGGACTTCGACGTGCCGCCCGACGTGCAACGGCCCATGAACCTGATCTCGCGCCTGCTGCCCGCCTCGAACGTGCTGCTCGATCTGTCGGCCTCGAGCAAGAAACGCGTGTTCGAGCAGGCCGCCCTCTTGTTCGAAAACAACCAGGGCATCGCGCGCGCCACCGTGTTCGACAGCCTGTTCGCGCGCGAACGGCTCGGCTCGACCGCGCTGGGCCAAGGGGTCGCGATTCCGCACGGACGCATCAAGGGCCTGAAAGAGGCGGTCGCCGCCTTCGTGCGGCTGGCCGAACCGGTGCCGTTCGACGCGCCCGACGGCCGACCGGTGCGGCTGCTGGTGTTCCTGCTGGTTCCCGAGCAGGCGACGCAGCAACACTTGGACATCCTGTCCGAGCTGGCGCAGATGTTGTCGGACAAGCCGTTTCGCGAGAGCCTGCTCACCGTGACCGAGCCCGCGGCCGTGCATGCGCTGTTGGCGAAGTGGGAGCCGGTCCGCCCCGCCGCGTAACCCCGCCCGGCATGCCGGCCGACGCCGCGAGCAGCCCGACACCCGCCGCCGTGGTGTCGGTTCGCACCCTTTTCGAGGACAACCGCGAAGCGCTGTCGCTCGCGTGGGTGGCCGGACACGGCGGCGCCGACAAGCGCTTCGGCGCGCGTGATTCGTCGGGCAGCGTGGCCGCAGCCGACCTGGTCGGGCACCTAAACCTAATCCACCCCAACCGCATCCACGTGCTGGGTGCGCCCGAGGTGCGCTACATCGAGCACATGGATCCGGGCCGACGCGCCCATCACCGGCAGGAGTTGATCGCCGGCGGCGCGATCGGGCTGATCGTGGCCGAAGGGCTGACGCCGCCCGCGGAGCTGGTGCAGGCGGCCGAACCCGCCGGGCTGCCGGTGTTTACGACACCGCTCGCCGCCGCGCAGGTGATCGATCTGCTGCGCATCTACCTTTCCAAGGTGCTGGCAGTGCATTGCTCGATGCATGGCGTGTTCATGGACGTGCTCGGCATGGGCGTGCTGATCGCCGGCGAATCGGGTGTGGGCAAGAGCGAACTGGGGCTCGAGTTGATCAGCCGCGGGCATGGGCTGGTGGCCGACGACGTGGTCGATTTCGCCCGCGTCGCGCCCGACACCGTCGAGGGCCGTTGTCCTCCTCTGCTCGCCAACCTGCTCGAGGTGCGCGGCCTCGGGCTGCTCGACATCAAGGCGATCTTCGGCGAGACCGCGGTGCGTCGGAAGATGAAGCTGCGGTTGATCGTCGAGCTGCGCCGAGCGAGCGCCGCCGAAATGATGGAGCGGCTGCCGCTGGCCGGCATGACGGAGGAAGTGCTCGGTCTGCCGATCCACAAGGTCGTCATCCCGGTCGCGGCGGGCCGCAACCTCGCCGTGTTGCTGGAGGCGGCCGTGCGCAACACCATCCTGAAGCTACGCGGCATCGACACGATGGCCGACTTCCAGGAGCGGCAGCGCCGGGCGATGGAACCGTAAGCCGCCGGCCGCCCGACCGACGGGTCGGGCCACCGCGAAGTCCGGTTCGCGCTACAGTCAACCGCCGCCGCGCCCGGCCCGTTGGCTCGCAGCCGGCGTTGGAAGCGCGCTTGGCCGGCACATCCACTTCCCATCGGAGGAGAGCCCATGATCAAACACGCACTGCTCGCCGTCTGCCTCGCCCTGCCGCTCGCGGCGCTCGCCGGCGACACGAAGCCCACCCCGCAGCAGGAAAAAATGGCCGCCTGCAACAAGCAAGCGTCGGAGAAGAAGCTCGCCGGCGACGAGCGCAAGAAGTTCATGTCCGAGTGCCTGTCGGCCAAGTCCGTCGCCGCGGCCGGCGACAAGAAACTGACGCCGCAGCAGGAACGCATGCGCGTCTGCAACAAGGAGGCCGGAGCGAAGAGGCTGGAAGGCGACGCGCGCAAGAAATTCATGTCGGAGTGCCTGAAAGCCGCCTGAGGCAGCGGCGACGAAGTGCCGAAAAAGGGGGGCGATACCTCGCCCCCTTTTTCTTTTGCGTTCGCCGACGCCGACCGTGCCAAAATCTGTTCGTATCGCGCCGCCCGCATGAGACTCGTCCTCGTCACCGGCATGTCCGGCTCCGGAAAGTCGGTGGCCATCCGGCTGCTCGAGGACATCGGCTATTACTGCGTCGACAACCTGCCGGGCCGTTTCCTCGCCGACGTGTGCGCGTTTCTGACCGACACCGGGCACGACGACCTCGCGGTTTCGATCGATGCTCGCTCCGAAGCCGCGCTCGGCGATCTGCCGGCGATCATCGCCGGTCTGCGGAAGTCGGGCTACGACGTGCGCGTCCTGTTCCTGACCGCTTCCACGCCGGCGCTGGTGCAGCGCTACTCGGAGACGCGGCGCCGCCATCCGATGTCGCAGCGGCTGGCCGCTGCCGGCGGCGTCGAGGAAGAGCCGACGCTGATCGAATGCATCGAGGCCGAACGCGAGCTGCTGGCGCCGCTCGATGCGCTCGGTCACACGATCGACACCGGTGACCTGCACCCGAACACGCTGCGCCAGTGGGTGCGCGAGTTCGTCGATTCGCCGCGCAGCAACCTGACGCTGGCGTTCGAATCGTTCGCCTTCAAACACGGCATCCCGGTCGCCGCCGACCTCGTGTTCGACGTGCGCAATCTGCCCAATCCGCACTACGACCCGACGCTGCGTCCGTTGACGGGGCTGGACGAACCGGTGGTGGCCTTCCTGGCGTCGGCGCCGGTAGTGGGCGAGATGATCGACGACATCGCGCGCTTCATCGAACGCTGGCTGCCGAGCTACGTCGCCGACAACCGACATTACGTGACGGTGGCGATCGGCTGCACCGGCGGGCGCCACCGCTCGCCGTATGTGGTCGAACAGCTGACCCGGCGTTTCGCCGCCCACGCGCACGTGTTGGCGCGGCATCGGTCGATTCAGCGCGGCAAATGAACTCGGTGCCGCTGTTTCCGCTGCACACCGTCCTGTTTCCGGACGGCGTGCTGCCGCTGCGCATCTTCGAGGCGCGCTACATGGACATGGTGCGCGACTGCATGCAGCGCGACGCGCCGTTCGGCGTGTGCCTGATCACGAGCGGCGCCGAAGTGGGCAGCGCTGCGCGCACCGAATCGGTCGGTTGCCTGGCGCGCATCGTCGCTTGGGACATGGAACAGCTCGGGCTGCTGCACATCCGCACGCTGGGCGGCCAGCGGTTCCGCGTGCGCAACGCCCGCACTCAGGCCGACCAATTGCTGGTCGCCGACATCGACCTGATCGAACCGGACGTCGACAGCGCGCTCGATCCGGAGCACGAGCCGTGCGCGGCGCTGCTGGGGCGCGTGATCGACGACGTGCGGGCCCAGCTCGCGGAGAAGCGCCGCATGGGACTGGCCGAAGGCGAGGTGCTCGGCAGTCTGCCGTTTGCGGAGCCGTTCCGATTCGACTCCAGCGTCTGGGTCGGCAATCGCTTGTGCGAGATCTTGCCGGTGCCGTTGAAGGCAAAACAGAAGCTGATGGAGCTGGAAGATGCGCACACGCGGCTCGCCATCATCACGCAGTACCTGAAGCAGCACGCGGTGCTGAAATAGCGGCGATGGACGCAGCATTCCAATGGCGCGCATTCCGTACCTTCCCGCCGATCTGCGAGAGCCTGCGGACCTGGTGGCCGCGATTCGGGCGCGCCGCGGCGGCCGCCTGCTGAACCTGGACCGCATGCTGCTGTACAGCCCGCCGC
>JAKANT010000112.1:5334-6147 GCA_021823635.1 Pseudomonadota bacterium | reverse complement strand
GTAGTACGTGGCACCTTCCATGCCGGGGAAGGCCTTGTAGGCCGCCATCGCCGGCAGGATGTTGCCGCCGGTGGCGATCTCGATGCCGTGCCGCTTCAGGTCGAGGTCGGCGATCTTGAACGGGTTGCCGGCACCGGCCCAGATGATCCAGATCACCTTGCGGCCGGGCTTGTCCTTCAGCGCGTCGATCAGCCGCTGCGCGCCGGCGGTGAAGTCGGTGGTCGTCGTCGGCAGATACTCCTCGTGCACGATGCGGGCGTTCTTCAGCGCTTCCTTGAACGCCTTGACGCCGTCGCGGCCGAACGCGTAGTCCTGCGCCAGCGTGGCGATGTTCACGTTCGGCTTGTCCAGCGCCACCGCATTGGAGATCGCGTCCTGGGAGGAATTGCGGCCGGTGCGGAAGATATAGCGGTTCCACTTGTCGCCGGTGATGGAATCCGCCACCGCCGGCTCCACCAGCAGGATCTTCTTGTACTCCTCGGCCACCGGCAGCATCGCCAGCGCCACGCCGGAGGAGGTGGGTCCGACCGCGATGTCGGCGCGGTCGTCGGCGTAGGCGGCCGCCAACTGGTTCTTGCCGATGTCCGGCTTGCCCTGCGTGTCACGCTCGATCACGACGATCTTCCTGCCGCCGACCTCCATCTTGCCGCCGGTGGCGTACTCCAGCCCCATCATCAGCCCGGTATGGGTCTGCTTGGCGTACGCCTCCAGCGGGCCGGTCTTGCTGGCGATCAGCGCGATCTTGATGTCCTTGCCGGCCTGCGCAAAGGCGGGCGTGGCGGCCGCCAGCGCAAGTGCGGCAGCAGCGGAAAC
>JAKANT010000112.1:0-5324 GCA_021823635.1 Pseudomonadota bacterium | reverse complement strand
CGTACACGTGCGCGATGCGGATTTCCTTGGCCTGACCGAAAGCCATCCCGGTCGCCGCGGCGAGCGCGGCGGCGGCGAGCCATTGCAGCGGACGGTTCATGGTGTCTCCTCGTGTCGTATCGATCGGCACTGCGCGCAGCAACGCGGCACAGCGGCGAGCTTGCACTGTCGCAGGCAAGCGGCGTACCGGACGTCGGCACGCAGCCAAGGCATTGATCGGCCAAGGTTCGGCGCGCGCGCAGCGCGCCGGGGGTGTCTGGCCGGCGGACAGGTGTCCGCGATCAGGACAGGTCGCGCATTGCGGCCAGCTTCTCGTACAGCGTGGCGCGCGAGATGCCGAGCAGGCGCGCGGCCGACACCTTGTTGCCGCCGGTGGCGGCGAGTGCGGAGCGGATCGACTCGCGTTCGAGCTCGGCGATCCTCTGCGGCAGCGGCCGCGGAGCGGTCGCCGACGGCGCGGCCGGGGTGGGCTTGAGCACGCGCGCGAAATCGGCCGCGGTCAGGTGCAGCTCGTCGGTCAGCATGGCTGCCTGTTCCAGCGCGTTGCGCAGCTCGCGCACGTTGCCGGGCCAGGAGTACGCGGCCAGCGCCTGCAGCGCGTCGGGAGTGAGGTCGCGCTGCGGCATGCCGCTGCGGGCGGCGATGTCGGCCAGCAGCGCCTCGGCCAGCGCCTCGAGATCCTCGATGCGTTCGCGCAGCGCCGGCACCCGGATCGGCAGCACGTTCAGGCGGTAATAGAGGTCGGCGCGGAAACGGCCTTCTTCGACCAGGCGCGCCAGGTCGCGGCTGGTGGCGGCGATCACGCGCACGTCCACCCGCAGAACGCGGTTCGATCCGAGCGGCTCGATTTCCTGTTCCTGCAGCGCGCGCAGCAGCTTGGCCTGGGCCGCAACGGGCATGTCGCCGATCTCGTCAAGGAACAGCGTGCCGCCGTCGGCCAGCTTGAACTTGCCGTCGCGCCCGCCGCGCTGCGCGCCGGTGTAGGCGCCGGGGGCCACCCCGAAGAATTCCGCTTCGAGCAGTGTGTCCGGCACCGCGGCCACGTTGACGCCGACGAAGGGCTTGCGCGCGCGTGCCGAGGCGGCGTGAATCGCTTGCGCGAGCAGCTCTTTGCCGGTGCCGGTCTCGCCGAGCAGGAGCACCGTCGAATCTGTCGCCGCCGCGCGCCGCGCCTGCCGTTTGACTTCGAGCGTCGCCGGGCAGGACCCGATGAAGTGCGCGAACGTGTACTTGGGTCGCCGCTGCGCCGCCAGTTCGCGCCGCGCTTCGTCCAGATCCTGCTGTAGGCGTGCGAACTTCGCGACCAGCGGCGCCACTGTCGTCTCCGGCTGGTCGAACAGCACGATGCCGAGCGCCCCGATAACCTGGCCCGCGTCGTCGCGCAGCGGGATGCGGGAGACCACGAACGTGCCGGCCTTGTTCGTCAGCAGATCGACCAGGATCGGCTTGCCGGACTCGATCACCCGATGCATCAGGGTGTTCGGCACCACCTCGGCGACGGGCCGGCCGACGAAGTCCTGCTCGCGCTCGAAACCGAGCGCCGGCAGGAAACGCTTGTAAGCCTCGTTGATCCAGACCACGCGGCCGCCGCGGTCCACCAGCAGCATGCCCTGCGAGGCCGAGGCGAATAGATCGAACATCGACCGCGCAGCGAGCTTCAGAATGCTTTCCGCATCGCTGGGCAGCGATGGCTTCATGCCTCCTCCGGCGGTAGTGCGCCGGGATTCTAGGCGTCTCCCAGTCCGGTGTCGCTCGGCAGCGCAACGCGGCGCGCGCCCTCAGCGCGCCGCGTTGCCGGCGGTGCGCGCCGCAGACGCACGTTTCGCGCCGCGCGCCGCCAGACCCTCGAAAGTGACCGTCAGCATCAGCTCGACGATGCGTTCGTCGTCGTAGTTGCCCGACGCCTTCAGGTATTCGGTCACCGGATCGCAGGTGCGCGCGTACAGCGTGTACAGCACCACTTCGACCGGCAGTTCCGGCGCGAGCTCGCCGCGCGCCTGCGCTTGTTCGATCCAGGCGCCCAACGCCTCGCTCACGCGCAGCAGACGCGAGACATACTCGCCGTGTTGCATCAGCGCATCCCGCAAGGCCGGGCTGGTGGAGGGAAGCTTCGGCATCCGGCCGGCCAATTGCTCGCCTAGGGCCCACCGCAGCACGGCCCCTAGTTTCTCGCGCGGGCTCGCTGCCGCGGGTTGGGCGTCGATGACCTGTTGCGCCCGCTCCAGCAGCCGCACCATCGCCGCGGCGGCCAGCGCTTCCTTCGATGAGAAGTGCCGGTACAGGCTCGTCTTGGCGATGCCGATCCGGGCCGCGACTTCGTCGATCGTCATCGCGTCGTAGCCCTTTTCGGCGAGCAGGGTATTGGTCGCCGCCAGGATCGCGTCCTCACGCAGCTTCAGTTGTTGTTCGCGAAGCGGAATCGGCGGCGCGGACATAGTGGTTTCTCCTCGGTACTACCAAGTATACGTCGCGGACGAAACAGTTCGTTTTCGCTACGATACCGTATAGTTTCAAAAAACAACTATAAGGTTTGCATTCGATACCGAAAATGCTAAGCCATGGACGAACTCGTTTGGTCGGAGGTCAATATGCATAGAGTGTGGAAGGTGGGCGCGCGGCAGCTTTGGCGCTGCGGGCTCCTGGGGGGGTTGGTCTTGGTGCTCGCCGCCTGCGGCGGCGACGACGGTCCGAACGTGCGTGTCCGTGCCGTGCATGCATCGGCCGACGCGCCGGCCGTCGACGTCGCGTTCGGCGGCGTGCCGCTGGCGAACGCCGTGCAGTTCAAGCAGGCCGGCGGCTACGTCGGCGTCGGCGCCGGCAGCGCACCGCTGACGGTCAACGTCGCCGCGACCAGCACCACCGTGTTGTCGGCCAACGTCAGCGTTTCCGCCGACCGCAACTACAGCGCCATTGTGGTCGGCAGCGCGTCGTCCAACGCGCCGAGCGCGCAGCGGTTGGCGGCGGTCCTGATCGAAGACGACGGCGCGGCGCCGGCGGCCGGCCAGGTCAAGCTGCGCGTCGTGCACGGCGCGCCGGCGGTGGCCGCCGTCGACATCTACGTGACCGCGCCGGGTGATCCTCTGCCGGCCGCGCCCACCGTGCCCGCCCTGCCTTATCGCGCCGTGGCCCCAGCCTCGGGCGCGCCGGCCCTGCAGGTGCCTGCCGGCAATTACCGCGTGCGCGTGACCCCGGCCGGCAACGCTTCGACGGTCGCCTTCGATTCCGGCGCCCTGTCGCTGGCGGCGGGCAGCGATCTTCTGCTGGTGGCGATTCCGCGGCCGGGCGGCGTGTCGCCGATCTCGCTTCTGGCGGTGCCGGCCGCCGGCGCAGCCTTCGAGATCGTCGACACGCGCGCGGCGCTACGGGTCGGGCACTTCGCGCCCAACGTGCCGGCGGTGGACGTGTTCCTGAAGGCGCCCGGGCAGGCGAACTCGGCCACCAACCGGGTCCTCACGAACGTCGCCTTTCCCGTCGACTCCGGTTACCTGCGCGTGCCGAACGGCACGTACGACGCCGCGGTCGCTTTGACGGGATCGTTGGCATCTGTGCTCGAGTTGAACGGCGCCGCGCTGCCCGCCTCCGGCAGCCGAAGCATCTTCGCGATCGGCCTGTTGGGCGGCACCGGCGCGCAGGCGCCGCGGCTGGCGGCCTTCGTTGACGACCGCGTCCCGGTGGAGGGTAAAGCGAAAGTGCGCGTGCTTCACCTCTCGCCGGATGCGCCGGCGGTGGATGTCGTCGTGCTCTCGGGCGGGGGCATCGCGGCGAGGCCGGTCGTAAATCTGGCGTTCCCGAACGCGACGACGACCGCGTTGCTGCTCGATCCGGGCACGTACACCCTAGGCGTGGTGCCGACCGGCCAGTCGAGCCCGATCCTGCCCAGCGCGAGCGGCGTGCCGGTCACGCTGGCCGCTAGCAGCGTCGTCAGCGTCGCCGCGGTGGGCTGCCTGAATACCGCGAGCGGCCCGTGCGCGGGCGGCGCGCCGTTCCAGTTCAAGGTGTTGGACGACCGCTGACGGTCTCCGCGCTTCGAAGGGGCGGCGTCGCGGGGTGCGGCGCCGCCTCGAATTCCTGCAATCACTTCTTTGGGAGATCTCATATGAAACGCACTTTGATCGCTGCCGGACTTGCGCTCGCCGTGAACGCCGCGTGGGCGAAAGACATCGTCGACACGGCGCTCGCCGCCGGACAATTCAACACGCTCGCCAGCGCGCTGAAGGCGGCGGGGCTCGTCGAGACGCTGAAAGGGCCGGGTCCCTTCACCGTGTTCGCGCCGACCGACCAGGCGTTCGCCGCGATTCCCAAAGCGGAGCTCGACGCGCTGCTCAAGGACAAGGCCAAACTGACCGCGGTGCTCACCTATCACGTGGTGCCTGGCAAGCTGATGGCCAAGGATGTCAAGCCCGGCGCGGTCAAGACCGTGCAGGGCAGCAGCTTGAACGTGAAAGCCGAGGCGGGCAAGGTGATGGTGGACAACGCCACCGTGATCAAGACCGACATCGCCGCCGACAACGGCGTGATCCACGTCATCGACCGCGTCGTGCTGCCGAAGTGATGCACGAATCCGCCGCCGGCGCCGAAACGCTGGTGCTGGTACTCGGCGACCAGTTGACGCCGAGTCTTCCGGCGCTGGCCGGCGCCGAGCGGCGAACGGCGGTAGTGCTGATGGCCGAGGTCGCCGACGAAGCGACCTACGTCCGTCATCACCGCAAGAAGTTGGCGTTCGTGTTCGCAGCGATGCGGCACTACGCCGAGGAGCTGCGAGCAGCGGGCTGGCGCGTCGATTACGTGACGCTGGAGGATTCGACGAACACCGGCTCGCTCGGCGGCGAACTCACGCGGGCCGTCCGGCGTTGGAATGCGCGTCGCGTTCGCGCCACCGAGGCCGGCGAATGGCGCGTGCGCGCCATGCAGCGCGAGTGGCAAAGTCGCCTCGGTGTACAGGTCGATGTTCTGCCCGATACCCGCTTCGTCTGCCGCGAAGCGGATTTCGCGGACTGGGCAGGGCAGCGCACGCAGCTGCGGATGGAGTATTTCTACCGGCGCATGCGGCGCGCGACCGGGCTGCTGATGGAAGGCGATGCGCCCGCGGGCGGGCGCTGGAACTTCGACGCCGAGAATCGGGCTCCGGCGGCGCGCGGCGCACGCTTTGCACCGCCGCCGCGCTTCGCGCCCGATGCCATCACGCGCGACGTGCTTGCGATGGTGGCACGCCGCTTTCCCGACCATCCCGGCGCGCTCGAGCCGTTCCACCTCGCCGTGACGCGTGCCGACGCCGAGCGCGCGCTCGAGGCTTTTCTGCACGAGCGCCTGCCGGGATTCGGCGC
>JAKANT010000111.1 GCA_021823635.1 Pseudomonadota bacterium | reverse complement strand
GACGTCTATCACGAAGACCTGCGGCGCGCGCGCGCCGCCGGCCACAACATGATCCCGACCAAGACCGGCGCCGCGGCCGCGGTCGGGCTGGTGCTGCCGGAGTTAAACGGCAGGCTGGACGGCTTCGCGATCCGCGTGCCGACCATCAACGTGTCGATCGTCGACCTGTCGTTCATCGCCGCGCGCGACACGACGGTGGACGAAGTCAACGGCATCATGAAGGCGGCGGCCGAGGGCGAACTGAAAGGCATCCTCGGCTACAGCAGCGAGCCGCTCGTGTCCAGCGACTTCAACCACGACCCGCGCTCGAGCATCTTCGACGCCACGCTCACCAAAGTCTCCGGCCGCCTGGTCAAGGTGTCGAGCTGGTACGACAACGAGTGGGGCTTCAGCAACCGCATGCTGGACGTGACCGTGGCGTGGATGAACGCGAAGTGATGCATCGCTGCCGCTAGCGGCAGTCCTCCCGCGTCCGCGCGGATTAACCTCAAACGGGGCAGCGCGGGGGCTTCGGCAATCGTCAGGCCGCCGACTACACTGCGGCATGTTCCGGCGCACGCTCTTGCTGCCGCTCTGTTCCGTCGCCTGCGCGACGGCCTCGGACACGGACTTGCGCGTCATCGTCAAAGTGAGCGACGCCGCACTGGTGCGAGATTCGGCGCGCCTGCAGCGGGAGGTCAACGCACGGACGGGGCTCGTCGTTTCGGTCGGGGCGGCAGTCGCGGACGATAGGGTATCGCTGTCGTTGCGCTGTGCGACTGTGGGCGGCAGCTGCGAGCAAGCGCTCGCCGCGCTGCGTTCGTCGGGGATTTTCGAGTTGGTCGAACCCGACCGGAAGGTCAGACGGCAATGACGCGGACGCAGGCAGCGCGCGCCGCCAGGAGATCGCGATGAAGGGTTGGCAGCGAGCGGTGATCGGGTTCGTCATTGGGATCTCGGTCGCCCATGTCGCGCACGCAGCGCAAAGCGCGAAGCGCTTGCCGAAGGACGCGCCGACCGATCGAATCATCGTCAAGCTGCGCGACGGCGCGCGCGTGGGCGAGCCCGTGGCCGATGCCCGCGCGCGCATCGCTGCCGTCGCGCAGCGCTCCGGCCTGCGATTCGAGTTGGCGCGCAGCGTCACCGAGCGCCTCCACTCGATCCGAATCGAGCGTCCGCTGGCCGGCGGCGAGATGAAAGCACGGCTCGCCAAGCTCGCGGCCGATCCCGACGTCGAATATGCGGAGCCGGACCGGCGGCAGTTCCCGCTGGCGGTGCCAAACGATCCGCTCTTCTCGCGCACACCGCAGACGGGCCAGTGGTACTTGACCAATCCGGACGCCGCTTTCCCAGCCGCGATCGGCGCAGAGCGCGCGTGGGATCTGACCACCGGCAGCACGAACGTCGTCGTCGCCGTTCTGGACACCGGCGTGCTGTTCAACCATCCGGACCTCGGACGGGTAGCGAACGGCGGCAAGCTCTTGCCAGGTTACGACTTTATCGGCGCCGATCCGAACGGCAGCTTCTCGACCGCCAACGACGGCGACGGCCGCGACGCCGATCCGTCCGACCCGGGCGATTGGATCAGTAGCAGCGACCTGCAGAACCCCGTCTTCAGCGGCTGCGAAGTCGCCGACAGCTCCTGGCACGGCACGCATATCGCAGGGATCATCGGTGCGCGGACGAACAATGGGTTGGGGGTCGCCGGCATCGGGTGGGCCACGCGGGTGTTACCGGTGCGTGTGCTGGGCAAGTGCGCGGGTTACACCAGCGACATCGTGGCGGCGATGCGCTGGGCGGCGGGCCTGACGGTTCCGGGTGTTCCCGCCCTGCCCATCGCCGAGCAGGCCTGGGTCATCAATCTCAGCCTCGGTTCGCCCGATCCCTGCTCACAGACGTATCGCGACACCATCAATGCCGTGCGCGCGCAAGGGGTGCTGGTCGTCGCGGCCGCAGGCAACGAGAGCGGCGCGGTCACGGAACCGGCCAACTGCCCGGGCGTCGTGGCGGTCGCCGCGATTCGGCACGTCGGCACCAAGGTCGGCTTCAGCAGCTTCGGACTGGAGGTGACGATCGCTGCACCGGGAGGCAATTGCGTCAATACGACGGGGGCCTGCCTGTATCCGATCGTCTCCACCGACAACAACGGCACGACCACGCCGCAACCGGGCAACGGCATGATCTATGGCGGCAAACTCGGTACCAGTTTCTCGGCGCCCATTGTCGCGGGCGTGGCGGCGCTGATGTGGAGCCGCAACCCGTTGATGACCGCCGATCAGTTGCGCGAGCGCCTGCAGCGGACAGCGCGTCCGTTTCCGTCCGACCCGGCGATCCTGAGCTGCGCCGATCCGAACTTTGTCCCGGATGCGCAGGGCAACTATCCGAACAGCGGCAACTGCAACTGCACGACAGCGACCTGCGGTGCGGGCATGCTCGATGCGTACCGCGCCGTTCTGTCCGCGGCCAATGCGGTTGCCATCGCCCCGGAGTCGGTGAGCGGCACGGCGGGCCAGGCGATCGCGCTGGACGGTTCGCGCAGTCTTCCCTCGCCGTCGGGCACTGCCCTGTCTTATCGGTGGACCATCGTTTCCGGCGCGGGGGCGACACTCGCAAACTCGACCGCCGCCATCGCATCGCTGACGGCGCCGGCCGGAACGTATGTCGTGCAACTGGAAGTGACCGACAACGCGCCGACCGCGACGATCGATCGGACCACCGTCACCGTCTCGGTTGCCCCCGCGCCCTCGCCCTCCGGCGGCGGGGGCGGGGCGTTGGCGCCGCTGCTCGTGCTGTCACTGGCGCTCGTCGCGTGTCTGCGCCGGCGCTGATCGGATCATCGAGGTGGCGAGCCCGACCGAACACCCGATCACGGCCCCGAGCAGATGCGCCTGCGGCACGACCGGTGCGCCGAGCCAGTTGGCGAACGGCGTGCTCGCATCGCCTGGCTGCTCGATGCCGACCTTGATCGCCGCGCCGGCGAGCAGCGCAAGCGGCAGCCAAAGCCCGCGCCATCCCGCGCGCGCTTGCATCGCATCGAGCGCGGCGCGGGACGCACCGGCGAAAAACAGCGCGTGCAGCACGCCGGAAAAGCCCCGATACCACGCGATCTGCGGGTGAAGCCACGCCAGGCCGGCGGCGATGCCGACGCAGGCCGCGACCATCGACGTCAACTGCCCTCGCACCCCGAGTTCGGGCGCGAACAGGCGCGCCACGATGCACCAGGCGGCGGCATTGACCAGCGCATGCGGCCAGTTCAGGTGCACGAAGTGCCCGGTGAGGATGCGCCACGGCTCGGCGGCGAGCAGTTCGCGCCGGTATTCGAGCCATGACGCCGCCGGCAGCGCTTGCAGCGCGATGAGCGCGGCCGCGCCGCCGAACGCAAGCCTTTCCGCACGCGAGATTTCGATCAGGGCCACTGATGCCTTCGATCAGAAAACGTGACGCGCCGCGCGTCGCGCGCGCAGACCCGGTTCGTATAATGCTCGCGGTCATCGCGCCGGCGCGTGGCTTGCGCGCCGCGCCCTCACTTCCCTTCCCGCCATGCCGATCAAGACTCTCGAAGCGCTCGCTGCCGCCGGCAGCCTGACCGGCCGCCGCGTGTTCATCCGCTCGGACCTCAACGTGCCGCTCGACGAACACGGCAACATCACGGAGGACACGCGTATCCGCGCCTCGGTGCCGGCGATCGAAATGGCGTTGAAGGCGGGCGCCGCGGTGATGGTCACGTCCCACCTCGGGCGGCCCGAGGAAGGCGTGCTGAAACCGGAGGACTCGCTGGCGCCGGTGGCCAAGCGGCTGTCGGAACTATTGGGCCGGCCGGTGCCGCTGCGCGCCAACTGGGTCGACGGCGTCGACGTCAAGCCGGGCGAAGTCGTCTTGCTCGAGAACTGCCGCGTCAACAAAGGGGAAAAGAAGAACGACGACGCGCTGGCGCGCAAGTTGGCCGCGCTGTGCGACGTCTATGTGAACGACGCGTTCGGTACCGCGCACCGGGCGGAGGCCACGACGCACGGCATGGCCAAGTACGCGCCGATCGCCTGCGCCGGCCCGTTGCTGGCGGCCGAGATCGACGCGCTGACGAAGGCCTTGCACCAACCGAAGCGGCCGCTGGCCGCGATCGTCGCCGGCTCCAAGGTATCGACCAAGCTGACGATCCTGAACAACCTGGCGGCCAAGGTCGATCGGCTGATCGTCGGTGGCGGCATCGCCAACACCTTTCTGCTCGCGCAGGGCTTCCCGATCGGCAAGTCGCTGGCGGAACCGGAGCTGGTGCCGGAGTGCAACAAAATCCTCGCCACGCTGGCCGCGAAGGGGGCCACGCTGCCGCTGCCGATCGACGTCGTGGTGGCCAAGGAGTTCAAGGCCGACGCGCAGCCTTTCGTGCGGCCCGCTGCCGAGGTGCAGCCCGACGACCTGATCCTGGACATCGGCCCGCAAAGCGCGCTCGGCCTCGCGCATCTGATTCGCGACGCCGGCACCATCGTCTGGAACGGACCGGTCGGCGTGTTCGAATTCGACGCCTTCGCGCAAGGCACCAAACAACTGGCGCTGGCCATCGCCGGCGCGACCGCGGCCGGCGCATTCTCGATCGCCGGCGGCGGTGACACGCTGGCCGCAATAGCCAAGTTCGGCATCGCCGACAAGGTGAGCTACATCTCGACCGGCGGCGGTGCCTTTCTGGAGTTCCTGGAAGGCAAGACGCTGCCGGCGGTCGAGGTGCTGCAGCAGCGCGCCGCCGGCTGAGCGGGCGCGATGCGGCGCTCGACCAAGATCGTCGCCACGCTCGGCCCGGCCTCCAGCGACAAGCTGACGCTGGAGCGCATGATCGCGGCCGGCGTGGACGTGGTGCGGTTCAATTTCTCGCACGGAACGGCAGACGACCATCTGGCGCGGGCGCGGCTCGTGCGCGAAGCGGCGTCGGCGTGCGGGCGCGAAGTGGCGATCATGGCCGACCTGCAGGGGCCGAAGATCCGCGTCGGCAAGTTCGCCGGCGGCAAGGTCAATCTCGTGCCGGGGGCGCGCTTCGTGCTGGACGCCAACTGCGAACTGGGCAGCTCGGAGCGCGTCGGGCTCGACTACAAGGACCTGCCGCGCGACGTCAAGCCGGGCGACGTGCTGCTGCTCAACGACGGCCTGATCGTCTTGGATGTTGAGCGCGTCAGCGGGCCGGAGATCCATACCGTGGTGCGCATCGGCGGCGAACTGTCCAACGGCAAGGGCATCAACAAGCAGGGCGGCGGGCTGTCGGCGCCGGCGCTCACCGCCAAGGACGTGCACGACATCGAGACCGCGATGGCGTGCGGCGCCGATTACATCGCGGTGTCGTTCGTGAAGAACCGCACCGACGTCGAGATGGCGCGCCAACTGGCGACGATCGCCGGCGAGAAGCACGGCGTGCGGCCGCTGGTGATCGCCAAGATCGAGCGCGCCGAAGCGATCCCGATGCTCAAGGAGATCCTGGACGCCGCCGACGGCATCATGGTCGCGCGCGGCGATCTGGCGGTCGAGGTCGGCAACGCCGCGGTGCCGGCGCTGCAGAAGCGCATGATCAAGATGGCGCGCGAGGCGAACAAGCTGGCGATCACGGCGACGCAGATGATGGAGTCGATGATCGTCAACGCGGTGCCGACACGCGCCGAGGTGAGCGACGTCGCCAACGCGGTGCTCGATGGCACCGACGCCGTGATGCTGTCGGCGGAGACCGCGACCGGCCGCTATCCGGTCGAAACCGTCGAGACGATGGCGTCGATCGTCACCGAGGCGGACCGCTCGGAGACGGTCGAACTCGACCAGCAGTTCCTGAACCAGCGCTTCACGCGGGTCGACCAGTCGATCGCCTACGGTGCGCTGTTCACCGCCTATCACCTGCGCTGCGCGGCGATCTGCGCGCTGACCGAGTCGGGCTCGACCACGCTGTGGATGAGCCGCCACGACATCGACATCCCGATCTACGCGCTGACGCCCAGCATCGCCACGCAGCGGCGGCTGGCGCTGTACCGCAACGTGCATCCGGTGTTCCTGCCGAAGTCGGACGACCGCGAGGCCGCGTTGCGGCTGGCCGAGCGCATCCTGCTGCAGCAGGGGTACGTGAAACGCGGCGACCTGATCGTGATCACGGTGGGCGAGCCGATGGGGCAGCCCGGCGGCACCAACGCGCTGAAGATCGTGCGCGTGGGAGAGCATGCGT
>JAKANT010000110.1 GCA_021823635.1 Pseudomonadota bacterium | reverse complement strand
GCATCGCCGACTTCGTCACCACCACCACGCACAAGACCCTGCGCGGTCCGCGCGGCGGCCTGATCCTGGCCAAGGCCGAGCACGAGAAGGCGCTGAATTCCGCCATCTTCCCGCAACTGCAAGGCGGCCCGCTGATGCACGTGATCGCTGCCAAGGCGGTGGCGTTCAAAGAGGCGCTCGCGCCCGAGTTCAAGACCTACCAGCAGCAGGTGCTGGCCAATGCGCGCGCGATGGCCGAGACGCTGGCGCGGCGTGGGCTGCGCATCGTCTCGGGCCGCACCGAATGCCATCTGATGCTGGTCGATCTGCGGCCCAAGGGCATCACCGGCAAGGATGCCGAGGCGCTGCTCGGGTCGGTGCGGATCACCGTCAACAAGAACGCGATCCCGAGAGATCCGCAGAAGCCGATGATCACCAGCGGCATCCGCATCGGCTCGCCGGCCATCACCACGCGCGGCTTCACCGAGGCGGAGGCGGAGATGACCGCCAACCTGATCGCCGACGTGCTCGACAACCGCGACGATCCGGCGACACTGGAGCGCGTGCGGCGCGAGGTCGCGCACCTGACGCGCAAGTTCCCGGTCTATGGCTGAACCGGGCGGCGGGCGCGGGGTTGCCGACGGCCGCCGATGAAGTGCCCGTTCTGCCAGCACCCCGACACGCAGGTCATCGACTCGCGCGCCTCCGACGAAGGGGCATCGATCCGGCGCCGACGGCGCTGCCTGGCGTGCGAAAAGCGCTTCACCACTTACGAAAAAGTGGAACTGGCGATGCCGGCCGTGATCAAGCGCGGCGGCGGCCGCGCCGAGTACGACCGCGCCAAGCTGGTGAAGTCGATGCAACTGGCGCTGCGCAAGCGTCCGGTGCCGAGCCAGGTGGTCGACGAGGCAGTGGCGCGCATCGAGGAGAAGCTGCGCTCGTCGGCGCAGCGCGAGATCAAGAGCGAGAAAATCGGCGAGCTGGTGATGCGTGAACTGAAGCGCATCGACAAGGTCGCCTACATCCGCTTCGCCTCCGTGTACCGCAGCTTCGAGGACGTCGACGAATTCGCCGAGGTGGTCAAGGAGGTGCGTCCGGCGCGCCGCCGGCGCGGCTGATCCGGGAACACGAAACCGGGCGGCCCCGTCTAAAGCGGCGCAAACGGCTGGCGGCCGGATGTGTGGCCGCGCCTCTGTCGGTTGCCGCGGCGCGGGCTCATCCGGTTGCCCGGTCGGTGAGCGCCGAGCCCCGGCCGGTCACGGTCCGGGGAGCGCGAGTTACAGGAGGTGATTGGATGACCACGGCATTGACACCGTTTGTCCGTCGCGATTTCTTCGCGCCGGCGTTCGACGAGTTCTTCCGCGACTTCTGGAGCCGATCGTCGCTGCTTGCGGGCGCGCTGTTCGATGACGGCTTGCCAATGATCGGGCGTGCGCGCATGGACGTGATCGACAAAGGCTCGAGTTACCAGATCGTCGTCGATCTGCCGGGCGTGAAGAAAGAGGACATCGAGGTCTCGATCGACGGCTCGCGCGTGCTGATCAAAGCCGAGACCAAGGTCGAGCGGTCGGCGCAAAACGGCGACAGGATCCTGTACGCCGAACGCACCGCTTCCAGCTACGCGCGCAGCTTCGAGCTGCCGGCCGAGGTGACCGAGGTCGGTGCCGACGCGCGCTACGAAAACGGCGTGCTGACGCTGACGCTGCCGAAGAAGTCGGCCAACGCCGTCAAACGGCTGACGGTCCATTGACCGTCGGGCACCGGCCTGCGGTCGGTGCCGGGCTGCGAAACGAAGGGGCCGCTGCGACGCGGCCCTTTTCATGCGTCCGTGCCGCGCGCGGGCGCGCGCGACCGACTCGTAGAATCGCGGCCATGTATTCGGAAGCCGACCACCGGTTCATGAGCCGGGCGTTGGAACTGGCGCGCAACGCAATGTTTCACGCCTCGCCGAACCCGCGCGTCGGCTGCGTGATCGTGCGCGATCAGCGCATCCTCGGCGAGGGCTGGACGCAGCCGCCGGGCTCGAACCACGCCGAGGTCGAAGCGCTGCTCGACGCGCGCAGGAACGGGCACGATCTGCACGGCGCGACCGCCTACGTGACGCTGGAGCCGTGCTCGCATTTCGGCCGCACGCCGCCGTGCGCGACCGCGCTGATCGAAGCGCGCATCGCGCGCGTGATCGCCGCCGTCGAGGACCCGAATCCGCAGGTCGCGGGCCAGGGACTGGCGATGCTGCGCGCCAGCGGCATCGACGTGCGCTGCGGTTTGCTGGCGGCCGAAGCGACCGAGATCAACATCGGCTTTTTCTCGCGCATGAACCGCGGCCGGCCATGGGTGCGGCTGAAGGTCGCCGCCAGCCTGGACGGCAAGACGGCGTTGCAAAACGGCCGCTCGCAGTGGATCACGTCGGAGGCGGCGCGCCGCGACGGCCACGCTTGGCGCGCGCGCGCCTGCGCGGTGGCCACCGGCATCGGCACCGTGCACGCCGACGACCCGCAACTCACCGTGCGGCTGGTGGCCACGCCGCGGCAGCCGCTCAAGGTGCTGATCGACTCGCGCCTGCAGGTCGATCCGCAGGCGCGCCTGTTCGACGGCAACCCCGTGCTGGTGGCGTGCGCGTTCGCCGATCCGCGCAAGGTGGCGCGGCTGCGCGAAAAGAACGCCGAGGTGATCGAGCTGCCGAACGACGACGGCAAGGTCGATCTGCCGCAACTGCTGCGCGAGCTGGCGCGGCGCGGCGTCAACGAACTGCACGTCGAGGCCGGCTACAAGCTGAACGGCTCGCTGGTGCGCGAGGGCTGCATCGACGAACTGCTCGTGTACCTGGCGCCGCTGCTGCTCGGCGAAGGGCAGGGCATGTTCGATCTGCCGGCGCTCGAGGATCTGGCGCAGGCGCGCCGTCTGCAGTTGCGCGAAGTGACGCAGGTCGGCAGCGACGTGCGCGTGCTGGCGCGCTGGGAGGCGTGATGTTCACCGGCATCGTGCAGGCGGTCGGGCGCATCGTTCGCGTCGAGCCGCGCAGCGGCGGCGTGCGGGTGACGGTGCAGGCGCCGGCGCTGGACCTGGCCGATGTCGCAGTCGGCGCGTCGATCGCGGTCAACGGTGCCTGCATGACGGTGGTGGAGAAGTCCGCGCACGGCTTTGCGTTCGACGTCTCGGCCGAGTCGCTGGCGCGCACGGTCGGTCTGGACCGCCCCGGCGCGGTGAATCTGGAGCGTGCGGCGCGCTTGGGCGACCGCATCGACGGCCATCTGGTGAGCGGCCACGTCGACGGCACCGGCACGGTCGCCGAGTTCGCCGAACGCGGCGAATGCCGTGAGCTGGTGATCGAGGCGGGGCGCGAACTGGCGCGCTATTTCGCCTACAAGGGTTCGGTGGCGGTCGACGGCGTGAGCCTGACGATCAACCGCGTCGAAGACACTCCACACGGCTGCCGCATCTCGATCAACCTGATTCCGCACACGCTGGCGGCGACCACGCTGGGCGCGCTCGCGCCCGGTATGCGCGTGAACCTCGAAGTGGACATGATCGCGCGCTACGTCGAGCGCATGCTGGCGTCGGGGACCGCCGCGTAGAATGGCCGGCCGCCAACGAGACCGCGTTTCGACCATGCTCGCCGCCGTTGCTTCACCCGCGCCGCACGAGTCGCCGATCGCTTCGGTGCCCGAGATCGTCGAGGAGATCCGCCGCGGCAACATCGTCGTCTTGGTCGACGACGAAGACCGCGAAAACGAAGGCGACCTGATCTTCGCGGCCGACTTCGTCACGCCGGAGAAGATCAATTTCCTCGCCAAATACGGCCGCGGCCTGATCTGCATGCCGATCACCGCCGAACACGCGGCGCGCCTGAACCTGCAGCCGATGACCACGCGCAACCGCAGCGTGCACGGCACCAACTTCACGGTCGCGATCGAGGCCGCCGAAGGCGTGACCACCGGCATCTCGGCCGCCGACCGCGCGCACACCATCTACGTCGCCTCGCGGCCGAACGCGAAGCCGACCGACATCGTCCAGCCGGGGCACGTGTTTCCGTTGGTTGCGCAGCCGGGCGGCGTGCTGATGCGCGCCGGCCATACCGAAGCATGCTGCGACCTGGCGCGGCTGGCGGGGCTGACCCCGGCCGCGGTGCTGTGCGAGATCATGAACGACGACGGCACGATGGCGCGGCTGCCGGACCTGATCCCGTTCGCACGCCGCCACGGCCTGAAGATCGGCACGATCGCCGACCTGATCCAGTACCGCGCCGCCCACGAGAGCCTGATCGAGCGCGTCGGCCGCCGCGTCGTGCAAACGATGGCCGGCGAGTTCGAATTGTTCGTGTACCGCGACCTGCCGAGCGGCGGCGCGCACCTGGCGCTGGTGCGCGGCACCATCGTCCCCGAGGACGAGACGCTGGTGCGGGTGCACGAGCCGCTGTCGGTGCTGGACCTGATCGACGCCGGTCCCGGCACGCATTCGTGGCCGGTGGCCAAGGCGCTGGCCGCGATCGCACAGGCGGGGCGGGGCGTGCTGGTGCTGCTGAACTGCGGCGAGTCGGCGCCGCAGCTGTTCGCGCACTTCGCCGCGTTGGACGACGTCGCCGGCGGCGCCGCTGCGCGCACCGCCAAGGCCGATTTGCGCACCTACGGCATCGGCGCGCAGATCCTGCGCGACCTGAAGGTGGGCAAGATGAAACTGCTGGCGCGCCCGCGCAAGATGCCGTCGATGGCCGGTTTCGGCCTGCACATCACCGGTTACGTGGAGACCTGAACGATGGCCATCGACGCGTTGACTGCCGATCTGGACGGCACCGGGTTGCGCATCGGCATCGTGCAGGCGCGCTTCAACGAGTGGGCCGGCGCGGCGCTCACTGCCGCCTGCCTGGCCGAGCTGCGCGAGCTGGGCGTGGACGAAGACGACATCACGCTGGTGACGGTGCCGGGCGCGCTCGAGGTGCCGGTCGCGCTCGCCAAACTGGCGCAGGCCGACGATTTCGACGCCCTGATCGCGCTCGGCTGCGTGATCCGCGGCGAGACCTACCACTTCGAGGTGGTCGCCAACGAATCGGCGCGCGGCGTGGCGCGGGTGGCGCTCGACTACGGCGTGCCGGTGGCCAATGCCATCCTCACGACCGACGACGAAGAGCAGGCGCGCGAGCGGGTCGACGACAAGGGCCGCGACGCCGCGCGCGTCGCCGTCGAGATGGCCAACCTGATGTGGGCCCTCGACGAAGATGGCGAAGGCGACGCCGAATAAGCCGTCGCGTGCCGGCGGCCGCTCCGCGCGCCGGCGCGCGCGCGAGCTGGCGGTGCAGGGACTGTACGAGTGGCTGGTCGGCGGCGCCGACGGCGCCGCGGTCGAAGGCCACCTGATGGAGAGCGAAGACTTCGAACGCGCCGACGTCGAACACTTCCGCGCCGTGCTGCACGGCGCGATCGAAGACGCCGCTGCACTGCGCGCGCGCTTCGCGCGCTTTCTGGACCGCGACATCAAGGAGCTGTCGCCGGTCGAGCACGCGATCCTGTTGATCGGCGCCTACGAGCTCGCGCACCGGCTCGAGATCCCGTATCGGGTCGTCATCAACGAGGCGGTCGAGCTGGCCAAGAGCTTCGGCGGCACCGAAGGCTTCAAGTACGTCAACGGCGTTCTGGACAAGCTGGCCGCCGACCTGCGCGCGTCTGAAGTCGGGCGAACGTGACCGAGTTCGAGCTGATCGCCCGCTACTTCGACCGCGCGGCCGCGCGCCCCGGAGTCGTGCAGGGCATCGGCGACGACTGCGCGCTGCTCGACGCGGGCGACCGGCTGCTGGCGGTGACCACCGACATGCTGATCGAAGGCCGGCATTTTTTCGCCGACGTCGATGCGGCCGCGCTCGGCCACAAAGCGCTCGCCGTCAATCTGTCGGACCTCGCCGCGGCCGGCGCCACGCCGCGCTGCTTCTTTCTGGCGCTCGCCTTGCCGCGCGCCGACGAAGCGTGGCTCGGCGCCTTCGCGCACGGGCTTTTTGCGCTCGCGGATGCGCACGGCTGCGGGCTGGCCGGTGGCGACACCACCCGTGCGCCGGCCACGGCGGCCGGCGCCGGGCCGCTGACGATCTGCATCACGGCGGCGGGCGACCTGCCGCGCCAGTGCGCACGCGGGCGCGCGGGCGCCCGTCCCGGGGACGACGTCTGGGTCTCGGGCACGCTGGGCGACGCGGCGCTCGCGCTGGCCGCGCGCGCCGGCGA
>JAKANT010000109.1 GCA_021823635.1 Pseudomonadota bacterium | reverse complement strand
CGACGAGATGATATGTGCGCGTGTGGTCTTCGGCGTCATCCTCGGCACCGGAGTGGGCGGCGGCATCGTGGTCGATGGCCGCCTGCTCGACGGGCCGAACGGCATCGCCGGCGAATGGGGCCACAACCCGCTGCCGCTGCCCGGCGGCGACGATCTGCCGTTGCCCGACTGCTACTGCGGCCGCTGCGGTTGCATCGAAACCTACCTGTCGGGTCCGGGCCTGGCGGCGGATCACCTGCGGCGCAGCGGCCGCAGACTGGACGCGCGCGCGATCGCGGCCGCGAGCGATGCCGCCTGCCGCGAGTCGATCGCGCGCTACTGCGAGCGGCTGGCGCGCGCGCTGGCCACCGTGATCAACGTGCTGGACCCGGACGTCGTCGTGCTCGGCGGCGGCGTGTCGAACATCGACGCCCTGTATCAGGAGGTGCCGCGGCACTGGGCGCGTTACGTGTTTTCCGACATGGTCGCCACGCGCCTGCTGCGCAACCGGCACGGCGATTCGTCCGGCGTGCGCGGCGCGGCCTTTCTGTGGCCGTGAGCGCCGGCGACGGCGGGGCTTCCCAATCCGTCAATCCGTTCGGGCGCAACCGTCGATGCCCTGGACCGAGGACTATTTTCCGCCGTCGATGCGCCATTTAAGCGAGGTGACGCGCGCCAAGGCGATCGAGATCGCCAACGCGCTGCTCGCCTGCGGCATGGACGAAGGCAAGGCGATCCGCATCGCGATCGCGCGCGCCAAGCGCTGGGCCGAGCAGCGCGGCCTGCCCGTGCGCGACGACGAAGAAAACGGCTAGCGGCGCTTTTTCTGGTAGGTGCCGATCAGCTCGGCCTGCGCCAGCACGTGGCCGCGCATCACCTGCTCGAGCTTGGCCTTGGTGGGTGTGGCCAGATCGCCGAGCAGCGTATCGAGCGCGTACAGCTTGAAGAAATAGCGGTGGCGCCCGATGGGCGGGCAGGGGCCGCCGTAGCCGGTGCGCTTCCAGTCGTTCAACCCTTCGCGCGCGCCGGCCGGCAGCGGCCGGCCGCCTTCCGGCAGGCCGTGCGTGCTGGCGGGCAGGTCGTACAACACCCAGTGCACCCAGGTCATTTTCGGCGCGGCCGGATCCGGCGCATCGGGATCGTCGACGATCAGCGCGAAGCTGCGGGTGCCGGCCGGCGCGCCGCTCCACGCCAGCGGCGGCGCCAGATCGCGGCCTTCGCAGGTGTACAGCAGCGGAATCTCGGCTTCATGCGCAAACGCGGTCGAAGTCAGTTTCATCTCGCCTCCTTTCGGCCGGCCAGCCAGGCGCGCAGCTCGGCGAGCGCAAGCGCGTTGACCACGTCGCCCTTCTCCAGCCAGCCGCGCCTTGCCTGGCCCACGCCGTGCACCAGATTGTCGAACTCGTGCACCGAATGCGCATCGGAGTCGATCGCCAACCGCGCGCCTTCGTCCTTTGCCATGCGGCAGTAGACGTCGGTCAAATCGAGCCGGTCCGGATGCGCGTTGACCTCCAGCGCCACGCCGCGCGCCTTGCACTTTCGGATCACCGCCAGCATGTCGATGTCGTAGGGGTCGCGCTGATCGATCAGCCGCCCGAGCGGATGGGCGAGGATCTTGACGTGCGGGTTGTCGAGCGCCGCCAGCACGCGCGCCGTCTGGCGGGCGCGCGGCAGGTTGAATTTCGAATGCACGGCGGCGATCACGATGTCGAGCCGGGCCAGCGCCGAGTCCGGCAGATCGAGCGTGCCGTCTTCCAGCACGTCGACCTCGATGCCGGCGAGCACCGCGATGTCCGCAAGGCGCGCGTTGACGCGGTCGATCTCGTCGCGCTGCTTGGCAAGCTGCGCTGTATCGAGCCCGTGCGCGACCGTCAGCCGCCGGCTGTGTTCGCTCACCGCGATGTAGCGCAAGCCGCGCTCGCGCGCCGACCGCGCCATCTCCTCGATCGTCGCGGTGCCGTCGCTCCACTTCGTGTGCACGTGCAAGTCGCCCTGCAGGTCGGCGAGCTCGACCAAGCGCGGCAGCGCATTGCGTCTGGCCGCCTCGATCTCGCCGCGGTCCTCGCGCAGCTCGGGCGCGATCCACGGCAGCCCGAGCGCGGCATAGATCTGCTCCTCGGTCGCTGCCGCGACGGCGCGCGCGCCGTCGAACAGCCCGTACTCGTTGAGCTTCAGCCCGCGCTCCTGCGCCAGGTTGCGCAACCGGATGTTGCGCGCCTTGGACCCCGTGAAGTAAAGCAGCGCCGCGCCGAAGCTCGCCGGCGGCACGACGCGCAGATCCACTTGCAGCCCGCTTCGAAGCACGATCGAGCCACGCGTGTCGCCTGCGGCGAGCACCTGCGCGGCGTCCGGGTGCCGGGTGAAATGCCGCACCACGGCCGCACCGTCGTCGGCGGTCGCCAACAAGTCGATGTCACCCACCGTCTCTTTGGCGCGCCGCAGGCTGCCGGCGGCGACGACCTCGCGCACCGACGGCGCCCGTCGCAGGTGCTCGATCAGCACCGCCGCGTACTGCGCCGCCACCGCGAGCTTGAAGCGCTTGCCGGCCGCCAGACGCGCGGCGATCGCCTCGGCGATGCGGCGCTCCGTTTTTTCGCCGAAACCGGGCAGGGCGCGGATGCGGCCGTCGCGCGCCGCGCGCAGCAATTGCGGCAGCGAATGCACGTGCAGCTCCTCGTACAGCGCGCGCACGCGCTTGGGGCCGAGCCCCGGCACTTGCAGCAGCTCGGTCACGCCGGCCGGCACCTGGCGCTGCAGGCGCTCCAGCAGCGCCAAACGGCCGGTCTTGGCCAGTTCCTCGATCTTGCCGGCCAGATCGGTGCCGATGCCCGGCAGCTTGGGAAGCCCCTCGCCGGCTGCCACGCGCGCGGCCAGATCGAGCTTCAGCTCGCCGATGCGCCGCGCCGCGTTGCGATACGCGCGCACGCGAAACGGGTTCGCGTCCTGCAGTTCGAGCAGATCGGCGACGCGCTCGAACGCGGCCGCGATGTCGGCGTTGGTGACCGCCATCGCTCGCCGCGCCGGCTCAACGGCGCGTCTGGGTCTCCTTCGTCTGTTCGGCCTTCAGCACGCGCACCACGCCATCGACCTGCTCGGCCAGCACTTCCAACAGGTTGTCCACGGCCAGCACGCCGGTCAGCCGGCCCGCATCGTCCACCACCGCCAGCCGCCGCACGCCGTGCTCGCGCATGCGTGCCAGCGCGTCGAACAGATCGTCGCTCTCGCGCACGGTGGCGAGCGGCGTGGACATGATGTCGCCCGCGGTGAGCGTGGCCGGATCGAGCCCCGTGGCCACCACCTCGATCACGATGTCGCGGTCGGTGACGATCCCCTCGGGCTCGCTGCCCGTGGCCACGATCACGCTGCCGACGTGTTCGTTGCGCATGATCTTGGCGCAGTCCGCCACCGTCGTCTCGCGGTCGACCTTGACCACCGCGCGCACCGCCAGATCCCTGACCAGCGCCGTCTGCACTCTCATCGTCACGCCTCCGACCGTTACGCCCCATGTCACTGTAGCCGCATGCGCAGGCGCGCGGCTGACGGCCGTCAAATCGGCGGCGGTTTGCGCAGCGGGCGAGCCGAGCGGTGCCGAATCTTCGGCAGACGGGGCCGGGCGCGGCGAGCGAAACTGGCGACAAGTGCATTCGGGGAAGGACATGACGCCGATTCATCGGGCGGGCGAAATGGCCGTCTGGAGCGAGGAGCGCTGGGCGGCGTTCGAGACCGACCTTCAGCGCGAGCTGCGCCGCGAGCGCCAACGGCTGCAACGCAAGCAGCGCGGGCCGCAACCGCCGGTGTCTGCCCTGCGGCGCGCCGCGCCTGCGCTCGCCCTCGGCGCCGTCGCGATCGGCCTGCTGGCACTGCTCGTGGGCGGCTGGCTTTAGCCGGAGCCCCGCCTACCCCCGAAGCCGCGATAACGCGCCGGTAACGCTGGCGCGCGTACAAGCCCCCCTCGTTCACGATCGGGTGCCTGCGGGCTATGCTGCGTCGGAAGGGGCGGGGGTCATCGCGGCAAGCGGCGCGCAGCGCGCTGCGAACGCGCCTGCTGCTCCGCTTCACGGAGCTTCCGATGGGCGCGGACGCGTCAACCCCGCAGTCACCGCCGGCGGCCGCGCAGGTGCAGCTGCTGGGGGAACCGCGCCTGCTGCTCGGGCGAGACGGCGCGCACCCGCTCGAGCGCAAGGACGCGGCGCTGCTTGCGCTGCTCGCCATCGACGGGCCGGTGCCGCGGTCGCGCGCCGCCGCGCTGCTGTGGCCCGAGGTCGACGGCGACGCCGCGCGCAACAACCTGCGCCAGCGCCTGCATCGTCTGCGCAAGCGCGCCGGGCGCGACATCGTGATCAGCCGCAACGACGTGCTGCGGCTCGCCGACGACATTGCGCACGACCTGGCGGCACTGCCCGCACGGCTGGCCGAAGACGCGGCCGCCGCCGCCGGCGATCTGCTCGGCGCGTTCGACTACGACGACTGCACCGAACTGGCGGACTGGATCGTCATCGCGCGCGAACAATGGCGCGCGGCGCGGCGCAACGCACTGGCGCAGATCGCCTCGCAGCTCGAATCCGAGGGACATGCCGCGCTCGCGTTGCAGTACGCCGAGCGCTTGGTCGCCGACGATCCGCTGCTCGAATACGCACATCGAAGGCTGATGCGGCTGCATTACCTGCGCGGCGATCGCGCCGCCGCGCTCGCCGCCTACGAGCGCTGCCGGCAGGTGCTGGGCCGCAGTTTGAAGGCGCAGCCGGCCAGGGAGACGGAGGAGTTGGCGCGCCTGGTGCAGGCGAGCGGCGCTCTGCCGCAACCGATGCCGGCGCCGCGGCCGGTCGCGGTGCTGCGGCCGCCGCGGCTGGTCGCCCGCGACGCGGAATGGCGGCTGCTGGAGCAGGCGTGGCACGAGCGTCGCATCGCGCTCGTGCTGGGCGAACCCGGCATCGGCAAGACGCGGTTGTTGACCGACTTCGCCGGCGCGCATGCGGGCACGCTCGTCGCCGGCGGTCGAGCAGGCGATGCGCGCGTGCCGTATGCGACGCTCGCGCGTTTGCTGCGCGCCGCGTTCGCCGCGCACGCCGTCACACTTCCGGCCTGGGCGGCGGCCGAACTGGCGCGGCTGCTGCCTGAACTGGGTACCGCCGCGCCCGAGCCATTCGAATCGGTGCGTCTGCGGGGCGCGCTCGCGCACGCGCTCGCGCGATGCATCGCCGACGGCCTGCAGGCGCTCGCCGTCGACGACCTGCACTTCGCCGACGACGCCAGTCTGGAGACGCTGCTCGCCTCGGCGGAGGCGGAACAGGGGCCGCGTTGGCTGTTCGGGGTGCGCACGGCGGAGGCGCCGCCGGCGCTCGACGCCTGGCGCGCGCGCTGCGGTCCGGCCGCGGTCGTGTTGCCGCTGGGTCCTTTGGATGCGGCGGCGATCGAAACGCTGCTCGAGTCGCTGTCCTTGCCGGGCATCGAGCCAGGTGCCTGGGCCGAAGCGCTGGCGCGCCACACCGGCGGCAATCCGCTGTTCATCCTGGAGACGCTGAATGCCCTGTTCGCGCAGGCGCCGCAGCAGCTGACCGGCACGCTGCTCCAGCTTCCGGCGCCGGGTAGCGTCGGTCAGTTGATCGAACGCCGGCTCGCGCAGCTTTCGCCGCCGGCTGCGCGGCTGGCGCGCGTGGCGGCGATCGCTGGGCAGGATTTCAGCGCCGAGCTGGCGGCGAACGTGCTCGGCGTGCACGCTCTGGATCTGGCCGAGGCGTGGCACGAACTCGAAGCGGCACACGTGCTGCGCGGCAATGGCTTTGCGCACGATCTGGTGCTGGAAGCGACGCTGCGCTCGGTGCCGGTGCCGATCGCGCACCTGCTGCATCGGAACATCGCGGCGTATCTGGAAGACCACGGCGGCGCGACGGCGCGCACCGCCAGGCATTGGGACCAAGCGGGCGAGCCGGCGCGCGCGGCCGCGCAGTACGCGCTCGGCGCGCAGGCGGCTCACCGCGCATCGCGCCGCGGCGAGGAGCTCGCCCTGCTCGAGCACGCGCAGCGCTGCTACGGCGCCGCCAACGCGCGCGCGGCGCAGTTCGACTGCCTGCAGCGCGCCTTCGGCGCCGCGCTGCACGTCGGCTCCATGCGTCAGGCGAGCGACCTGATCGACCGCATGGCCGCGCTGGCGCGCGACGACCGGGAGCGGGCCGCGGTGCAGATCGCCCGCGCGCGGGTGGCGAACACGCTGGCGCAGGCGCACCAGGCGCTGGCCGCCGCCAGCGAGGCGGCCAC
>JAKANT010000108.1 GCA_021823635.1 Pseudomonadota bacterium | reverse complement strand
GATCTCCGTTGCCGGCCTGCAGCCACGCCGCCACCTCGGCGCGCGCGCGCGCCTTGGCCGCGGGCGCCACCGCGTCCTCGAGATCGACGATCACCGCATCGGCGCCGCTTGCCACCGCCTTGGCGAAGCGCTCCGGCCGGTCGCCCGGCACGAACAGGTATGAGCGCGGCAGTGAAGTCATCGCATCGGCCCGGTTCAAATCGCGCCCTCGGCGCGCAGCCGTTCGATCTCGGCGCGCCCGTAGCCGATCTCGGCCAGCACCGCGTCGGTGTGTTGGCCCAAGGCCGGCACCGGGCCCATGCGCGCGGCGTCCGGGCCGGAGATGCCCGGCGGCAGCAGCGCCGGAATGCGGCCGGCCGGCGTGTCGATCTCGACCCACCGGCGGCGCGCTTCGAGCTGCGGGTGCCGCCACAGGTCGCGCATCGTGTTCACGCGCGCGTTGGCGATGCCGGCGGCATCCAGGCGCGCCGCCACCTGCTCCGCGGTCAGCGGCGCGAACGCGGCGACGATGATTTCGCGCAGCGCCTCGCGCGCGGCGTTGCGGGCGGCGTTGGAGGCAAAGCGCGGATCGGCCACCAGTTGCGGCTGCTCGAGGACGCGCTCGCAGAACACGCGCCATTCGCGCTCGTTTTGCAGCCCCAACATCACGGTTTGGCCGTCGCCGGTCGGAAACGGCCCGTACGGGTAGATCGTCGCGTGCGCCGCGCCGCTGCGCGGCGGCGGCTCGGCGCCGTCGAACGCGTAATACAGCGGATAGCCCATCCACTCGGCCATGCACTCGAGCATCGACACGTCGATGCGTCGGCCGCGGCCGCTGCGGCCGCGCTCGATCAGCGCCGCCAGCACTTGGCTGAACGCATACATGCCGGCAGCGATGTCGGCGATCGAGCAGCCGGCCTTGGCCGGCTCGTCCGCCGTTCCGGTGATCGACAGGAAGCCCGACTCGCTCTGGATCAGCAGGTCGTAGGCCTTCTTGTCGCGATACGGTCCGGGCCGCTGCGGATCGTCGCCGTAACCCGAGATGTCGCACACGATCAGGCGCGGATGGCGGTCGTGCAGGGCGGCGAAGGACAGCCCCAGACGCGCGGCGGCGCCGGGCGCGAGGTTTTGCACTAGGACGTCGGCGCGCGCCAGCAACCGCTCGAGGATCCCCGGCGCCGCCGCGTGCTTCAGATCGAGCGTCACGCTTTCCTTGCTGCGGTTGGTCCACACGAAGTGCGACGAAAGCCCGCGCACGCGCGCGTCGTAGGCGCGCGCGAAGTCGCCGGCGCCGGGCCGCTCGATCTTGATCACGCGCGCGCCCAGATCGGCCAGTTGCCGCGTGCAAAACGGCGCCGCGATCGCGTGCTCGAGCGCCACCACGGTGATGCCGGCGAGCGCCGCCATGGTCAGAACGAACGCGGCAGCCCGAGCAGGTGCTCGGCCACGTAGGCGAGGATCAGGTTGGTCGAGACCGGCGCCACCTGGTACAGCCGCGTCTCGCGGAACTTGCGCTCGACGTCGTATTCGTGCGCGAAGCCGTAGCCGCCGTGAACCTGCAGGCAGGCGTTGGCCGCCTCCCAGCTCGCTTTCGCCGCCAGATACTTGGCCATGTTCGCCTGCGCGCCGCATGGCCGGTTGGCGTCGAACAGTTCGCAGGCGCGCCAGCGCATCAGGTTGGCGGCCTCGATCTCGATGAAGTTCTCGGCGAGCGGAAACTGCACCCCCTGGTTGGCGCCGATCGGACGGCCGAACACGACGCGCGCGTTCGCGTAGCGCGTCGCGCGCTCGACGAACCAGTAGCCGTCGCCGATACACTCGGCGGCGATCAGCGTGCGCTCGGCGTTCAGTCCGTCCAGGATGTAGCGAAAGCCCCGGCCTTCCTCGCCGATCAGGTTGTCGGCCGGGATCTCGAGATTGTCGAAGAACAGTTCGTTCGTTTCGTGGTTGACCATGTTGGCGATCGGCCGCACGGTCATGCCGGTTCGCTCGGCGGCGCGCAGATCGACCAGGAACAGCGACAGGCCTTCGGTCTTTTTCTTCACCTGCGCCAGCGGCGTGGTGCGCGCCAGCAGGATCATCCAGTCCGAGTGCTGCACGCGCGAGATCCACACCTTCTGGCCGTTGACGACGTAGCGGTCGCCGTTGCGCACCGCGGTGGTCCTGATGCTGGCCGTGTCCGTGCCGGCGGAAGGTTCGGTGACGCCCATCGACTGCAGCCGCCACTCGCCGCTCGCGATCTTCGGCAGAAAGAGCCGCTTCTGCGCTTCGCTGCCATGGCGCAGCAGCGTGCCCATGTTGTACATCTGGCCGTGGCAGGCGCCGGCATTGGCCCCGCTGCGGTTGATCTCCTCCAGGATCACCGACGCCTCGGCCAGCCCGAGCCCGGCGCCGCCGTACTGCTGCGGGATCATCGCCGCCAGCCAGCCGGCCTTCGTCAACGCGGCGACGAATTCCTCCGGATAACGGCGCTCGGCGTCGACGCGGCGGTGATAGTCGTCCGGAAACTGCGCGCACAGCGCGCGCACCGCGTCGCGGATCTCGGCGTATCGGTCGTCGAAGTCGCCGCGCATGGCCTCGTTCAGACGATCTCCGCTCGCGCCTGCATCGCCAGCGCCCCGCGATAATCGCGCGCCCACAACGCGAAGCGCCGGCCGCCGTCGGGCTTGCCGCAGACGGTGAAACGATGAATGTCGAACAACGGCGCGATCGCCTTGAACTCGAACGTCTGCAACGCCGCGTCCGGCACGTGCTGCCGCAGCAAGTCCACCAGCAGCGTCGCGATCAACGGGCCGTGCACGACGAGCCCCGGATAGCCCTCGACCGCGGTCGCATACGTGCGGTCGTAGTGGATGCGGTGGCCGTTGAAGGTCAGCGCCGAATAGCGGAACAGCAGCACGGAATCGGGCGCGATCTCGCGCGCGAAGGTCTCGTCGGTCGGCGCGGCCACCGGCTGCGCGGCCGGCGCATCGGCGGCCGGCAGATCGCGGTACACGATGTCGTGCTCCTCCGTGAGCGCCAGTCCGCGCGGCCCCGCGATCTCGTGGCGGACGGTGACGAACACCAGCTCCCCGCTGCGGCCGCGCTTGGCGCTCACGGCCACGATGCGCGAGACGCGCGTCACGGCTTCGCCCACGCGCAGCGGCTGCAGGAATTCGAAGCGGCCGCCCGCCCACATGCGGCGCGGCAACGGCACAGGCGGCAGAAAGCCGCCGCGCTTCGGATGGCCGTCTGGCCCGAGTTCGCCCGTCTTCGCCAGCGGCAGGAAATACAGCCAGTGCGCAAGCGGCGGCAGCGCGTCGCCCGCGCGCGGCGGCGCATCGTCGCGGTCCAGCGTGGCGAACCATGCCGCCAGCGGCGCGGCGGTCACCACGTCCTCGCGCCGTTCCTCGCGGCCGATCCAGTCGCGCCAAGGCGGCGCGTGCACAGGTTCAAATCGTGCGTCCGCCATCGACCGGAAACTCGACCCCGGTGATGAACTGCGCCTCGTCGGAGGCGAGAAACACCGCGGCGCTGGCTACGTCGCTCGGTTCCGACAGCCGTCCGAGCGGAATCGTGGCGATGAACCGGGCGCGGTTCTCCGGTGTATCGGGCGCGCCCATGAACAGCTCCAGCATGCCGGTGGCGCCGATCACCGGGCAGATCGCGTTGACGCGGATGCCGTCGGGCGCGAGTTCCACCGCCATCGACTTCGACAGCAGGTTGACCGCGCCCTTGGAGCCGTTGTACCAGGTCAGCCCCGGCCGCGGCCGGATGCCGGCGGTCGAACCGATGTTCAGGATCACGCCGCCGCGCTGTTGGCGCAGGATCGGCACGACGGCGAGCGTCATGTAGTAGACCGACTTCACGTTGACCGCATAGACGCGGTCGAAGGTCTGTTCGTCGACCTCCAGCAGCGGCATGTTCCGGTGCGTGAAGCCGGCGTTGTTGACCACGATGTCCAGCCGCCCGAAACGCTCCAGCGTGGCCGCGACCAGCCGCTCGACGTCGGCGCGCCGTGCCACGTCGCACGGCAGCGCGAACGCCGCATTACCCGATGCCGAGGCCACCGCCTGCGCGCCGGCTTCGTTGATGTCGCCGATCGCCACCCGCGCGCCTTCGGCCACGTAGCGGCGCGCGATCTCGGCGCCGAAGCCGCTCGCCGCGCCGGTGACGATCGCCACCTTGCCCTGCAATCTGCCCATCGATCCCCTCCCCTCGCGTGCTTTGCGCCCCGCATCGTAGCGAGCCGGCGGCCGCCGCAGGCGGCGCTCAGCGCGCGAACCGCTCGCGCAGCACGCGGTGCAGGATCTTGCCGGTGGCGGTGCGCGGCATCTCCTCGTCGCGCACGAAAGAGACCGAACGCGGGCGCTTGTAGCCGGCGATCTTGTCCTTGCACCAGTCGATGATCTGCGCCTCGGTGACGGCCGCCCCCGGCCGCAGCACGATCACCGCGTGCACCGCTTCGCCCCATTTGTCGTCGGGCACGCCGATCACCGCCACGTCCTGCACGGCAGGGTGCGCGCCGAGCACGTTCTCCACCTCCGACGGATACACGTTCTCGCCGCCGCTGATGATCATGTTCGCCTTGCGATCGACGAGGTAGTAGAAGCCCTCCGCATCGCGCCGCGCCATGTCGCCGACAGTGCAGTACGGGCCGCGCAACGCCTCCGCCGTTTTCTCCGGCAGCTTCCAGTAGCCGTCGAAGACGTAGGGGGTGCGCGAGTAAAGCTCGCCCACTTCGCCTTCCGGCACGTCGTCGCCGCGTTCGTCGAGCAGGCGCACGCGGCCGCTGCCGGTCCACTCGCGCCCCACCGACCCCAGCTTGGTCAACTGCTCTTCGGGGCGCAGCAGCGTGACCCAGCCCGCTTCGCTCGAGCCATACAGCTCGAACAGCCGCGAGTTGCGGAACTGCTCCATGATCGCCAGCTTGGTGTCGCGCCGCGCCGGCGCCGACGAGATCATCAGCTTGGTGACGCTGGCGCCGCTGTAGCGCGCTTTCACCTCCTGCGGCAGCGCGAGCATCATGATGTAGTGCGTCGGCACCAGCGAGGTGAACGTGATGCGCCGCTCGGCGAACGTCCGCAGCAGATGCTCGGGATCGAAGCTGGCGCGGTCGTACACGTGGCAGGTGGCGCCGATGTACGCGAACGTAGCGCCGAAATAGAGCGAGTTCGCATGGCACATCGGCATCACCAGCAGCGCCGTGTCGTCGCGCGTAAAGCCCATGTCGAACGCCGTGATCAGCGACAGCAGCGCGCCGGCGCCGTGGCTGCGGATCGCGCCTTTCGGTCTACCGGTCGTGCCGGAGGTGTACATCAACGCCCAGGGATCGCGCGCGCCCACCGTCACCGCCGGCGTGGTGGCAGCGGCTTGCGCGATCAGCGCCTCGTAACTGCGATAGCCGGCGGGCGCGCTCGCGGCGCCGAAGTGGATGTACTGCGTGTCGGCCGGCAGGTCGGCCCGGATCGATTCGCTGCGTTCGACGAGCTCGTCCTGCACGATCAGCGCGCGCGACTCGCTGTTTTCGACGATGTAGCGGATCTCCGGGCCGAGCAGGCGGAAGTTGATCGGCACCGCGATCAGGCCGGCTTTGGCCGCGGCGACATAGATCTCCATCCACTCGAGGCAGTTGTAGGCGAGGATGGCGAAGCGATCGCCCGGCGCGAGCCCCAGACCGAGCAGCGCGTTGGCCAGCCGGTTGGCGCGTTCGTCCCATTGCGGGTAGGTGAGCGCACGGCTCGAGTCGCACGCGCCGATCTTGTGCGGATAAAGGGCCGCGTTGACGGCGACCGCTTCAGCGAGCGTTAGCAGCGACATTGCCGGGCGCCCGATCAATCGCCAGCGCGCCGCCGGCGCTCAGCATCGTCCCAGGCGGTCAGCGCCTGATAGTCCGGCACCCAGCCCAGCCCCTTGCCGGCGTCCGACGACGGCGCATCGCGCGTCACCACCACGTCGAGTAGCGCCGGCGCGCGGGCGAACGCTTCGCGCAACGCCTGCGCCAGGCGCGCCGGATCGGTCACGCGCTCGCCGTGCAGGCCGAACGCGCGCGCCATCGCCGCGTAGTCGGCGTACTGCAGCGTGGTGCCGACCACGCGCCCGCCGTAATTCGTTTCCTGGTCGTAGCGCTCGATGTTCCAGGCGGCGTTGTTGGCGATCACGAACACGACTTTGGCGTCGTGGCGCTTGGCGGTGTCGATCTCCATCGCGTTGATGCCGAATGCGCCGTCGCCGCTGACGACGACGACCTGCCGCCCCGGATGCGCGAGCGAGGCGGCCACGCCGTACGG
>JAKANT010000107.1 GCA_021823635.1 Pseudomonadota bacterium | reverse complement strand
GCCACGGTCAGCGACGAAAAAAGCGCGCCGTCCTGAAACAGCACGCCGATCTGACGGCGCACCGCGTCGATGGCCGCGGCGTCGGCAGCCCACATGTCGGTGCCGAGCACGCGCACGGTACCGGCCTGCGGCCGCAGCAACCCGATCATCGTTCGCAGCAGGACCGACTTGCCGCTGCCGCTGCCGCCGATCAGCGCCACCAGCGTGCCCGCCTCGATCGCGAAGCTCACGCCGTCGTGGATGGTCTGGCCGCCGAGGCGGGTGACGATGCCGTCGACTTCGATGGCGGCCATCGGTCAGATGCCGAGCCGTTGGAACAGCACGGCGAAGGCCGCGTCGAGCAGGATCACCGCGACGATGCTCTGCACGACGGTGGAGGTGGTGGCCAGCCCGACCGCGCGCGTGTCGCGGCCGACCGTCATCCCCATGCGGGTGCCGATCAGCGCGATGAAAAACGCGAATACCGGCGCCTTGGCCAGCCCCACCAGCACGTGCTTAAGAGGCAGCGCTTCGCGCAGGCGCGCCAGAAACGTGGCCGGCGTGATGTCGAGCATCGGTTCGGCGATCCACATCGCGCCGACGATGGCCATCACGTCGCCGACGAAAACCAACAGGGGAAGCGCGATCATCAGGGCCAGCACGCGCGGTACCACCAGAACTTGACGGGCATCGAGGCCGAGCGTGCGGATGGCGTCGATTTCCTCCGCCAGTCGCATCGCGCCCAACTGCGCGGTGAAGGCCGCGCCCGAGCGCCCGGCGACGATCACGGCGACGATGATGGGCGCGAACTCGCGCGTGGCGCCGATGCCCACGCCGTCGACCACGAAGATGTTGGCGCCGTATTTCTCCGCCTGCAGGCCGAGCAGATACGCGACCACGACGCCGATCAGCAGCGCCACCAGCGCCACCACCGGGATGGCGTCGAGCGCCACCTGCTCAAACTGCACCGCCAGCTCGCGCAGCCGCAGCCGCTGCGGGTGCCGCGCCAGCGTACCGAACGCGGCCGCGAGGCTGCCGAGGAACTGCAGATGACCGCGCAGCAGCCGCGCCAGATCCAGCGCCGCGCGACCGATGTGCGCAAGCGCGCCCAGTGGCCGGCGGCGCGGCAACGGGCGGCCCGCGCAGCGCAGGGACAGGACGCGCTCGATCACGCGCGCGTGCGCGGGCTCGAATCCGCGCAGTTCGACGGTCGCCGCATCGATGCCCGCCGCGGCGAGCGCTTCCGCCAGGACCGCGGCGCCGGCGGTGTCGATGCCTTGCAACGCGCTGCCGTCGATCGCGAGCGGCGAGGCGAGCGGTGCGGCGCGCACGGCCCGCTCGAGTGCGGGCAGATCGGCCAGGCGCCACGCGCCGCACAAGCGCAGGCAGGTGCGCCCCGAGGCATCGGTCTGCAGAACGCAGCGGCGCTCGTCACTGGCCATGTGCTCGGCCCTCGTCGCCCGTTCCCGATGCGTGAACGCGCAACCTTAGCCTCGGGTCGCGTCGCGATGAACCTTACCCCGGCCGGCGCCCGTGCCGCGCGGCCCGGGCGGGCGCAATGGTGCGGTCGGGCCGCGTCGCCGCCAGCAAGGCGAACACCGCCGGACGCTTGGCGAGCGGCGGTCGATCCGGCAGGGCCCGCCACTCGGACACACGCCGCGTGAGGATGGCCTCATCCGGCGTGGTCAGGCCGACGGCGACCGTGATGCGCGTGTCGAGGGCGCAGTGTTGCAACAGGGCCGCCAGCAGCTTTTCGTTGCGGTACGGGGTCTCGATCACGAGTTGCGTCTCGCCGCCGCGGGACTGCCTTTCGAGGGCGACGATCGCCGCCGCCAATTCGCCGCCGTCCTGCGGCAGATAGCCGGCGAACCGAAACCGCTGTCCGTTCAAGCCGGACGCCATCAGGGCGAGCAGGATCGCCGATGGCCCCACGAGCGGACGCACCGGAATACCGAGCTCGTGCGCGCGCGCCACGATGACGGCGCCCGGGTCGGCCACCGCGGGGCAGCCCGCCTCGGCCACGATGGCGACGTCGTGGCCGCGGCTCGCCGGCTGCAGCCACTGGTCGATGCGCGACTCGTCGGGCCAATGGCCGATCTCGACGATGTCGAGGCCGCGCAGCGGCACCGGGTGGTCGATCGTTTGCAGAAAAGCGCGGGCGCTCTTGGCGCGCTCGGCGAGGAAGTGCCGGGTCGCGCGCGCCGTGGCCAGCACCTCGGCCGGCAGCACGGCTGACGGGGCCGAGGCGCCGAGCGGCGTGGGCAGCAGCAGCAGGCGGCCGCAGCCGTTCATCGGCCCAGCACGTCGACGCCGAACTCGGCGAGCAGCGAGGTCAGCGCGATCAGCGGCAGGCCGATCAGCGCCGTCGGATCGTCCGATTGCACCGACTCGACCAGCGCGATGCCGGCAGATTCGATTTTTGCCGCCCCCGCGCAGTCGAACGGCTCGTCGAGGCGCAGGTATTGTTCCAGCGCCGGCCGCGGCAGGCGGCGAAAGCGCACGATCGTAGGCACATCCACCGCGCGCACGGCGCCGCTTGCCGCATCGAGCACGGCGAGCGCGGTGTGAAAGACGACCATGCGCCCCTGCATGAACTCGAGCTGTGCCAACGCTTTGTCGAAGTCGCCCGGCTTGCCGAGCGCAGTGCCGTCGGCGTCGGCCACCTGATCCGAGCCGATGATCAACGCGGCCGGATGGCGCGGGGCGACGGCATGCGCCTTGGCCTGCGCCAGCCGCAGCGCGGTGGCCGCCGGCGCCTCGCCCGCGGCCGGGCGCTCGTCGACCTGCGGCGCGTCCACGATGAACGGCAGCCGAAGCCGCTGCAGCAGGGCGCGGCGATAGGGCGACGTCGAGGCGAGTACGATCGGGGGCATCGACGCTGCAGTGTAGCGACAGCATGTCCCAAACCGACCGATTCGCCGACGTGTTCGAACTGGCCCGCACCGGCGGGACCCTCGAAGGGTCGCTGCCGCTGGCCGCGGCGCCGCGTCTGCGGGCGGGCCTGCGGCACGACCGCGGTGCGCTCGCGTACCGCCTTCAGGGACGCTACGACGAGCGCGGCAGGCCGGCGGCGCTGTTGCACCTGGAAGGCGACCTGCCGCTGGTATGCGACCGCTGCCGTCAGGCGCTGGAACTGAAGCTCGATCATCGCGCGGCGTTCTACTTCGTCGGCTCGGAGGAGGAGCTGTCGCGGCTGCCCGTGACCGACGAGCCCGAAGAACCGCTGGTGGGCGGCCGTCGCTTCGACGTGGCCGCGCTGGTCGAGGACGAAGCGATCCTGTGCGTGCCGATCTCGCCGCGCCACGCGCGCTGCGCGCCGCCGACCGTGCGCGAGCCGGCCGATGCCGAAGCGCGCACGCCGTTTGCCGCGCTGGCGAAATTGCGCTCCGGAGGATCGCAGCGCCGATGAGCGGCGCCGCTGCTTGGGTACAATCGCGCACTTTGCCTGACCAGAGGGACCCATGGCAGTCCAACAGAACAAGAAGTCCGTTTCCAAGCGCGGCATGCATCGCGCGCACGACTTCCTGCGTAACCCGCCGATCGCGATCGAGCCGACGACCGGCGAAGTGCACCGCCGGCACCACGTGAGCCCGACCGGCTTTTATCGCGGCAAGAAAGTCATCGCGACCAAGGGCGATTAGTCGCCGCGAGTCGCCGCGCCGCGTTGCGCCGGCTTGCTCAATGACCGTACGTATCGCCATCGATTGCATGGGCGGCGATCACGGCGTGTCCGTGACGGTGCCGGCGGCGCTGTCCTTCCTGCGCGGGACGCCCGACGCACGCGCGCTGCTGGTTGGGCGCAGCGAGGCGATCGAACCGCTCGCGGCCTCGGGCGCCGACGTGCGTTCGCGCTTCGAGGTCGTTCACGCCGAGGAGGTCGTGGCGATGGACGAGCCGCCGGCGCAGGCACTGCGCGGCAAGCGCGAATCGTCGATGCGGGTCGCGATCAACCTCGTCAAGGAAGGCAGCGCCGATGCCTGCGTCAGCGCCGGCAACACCGGCGCCTTGATGGCGATCGCGCGTTTCGTGTTGAAGACGCTCGACGGCATCGACCGACCGGCGATCGCCACCGTGATCCCGAACCGAACCGGCGGCGTGACGACGATGCTCGATCTCGGCGACAACGTCGATTGCACGCCCGAGCATTTGCTGCAGTTCGCCGTGCTCGGTTGCGCGCTGGTGGCGGCGCTGGAAGATAAGGAACGGCCCAGCGTCGGTCTGCTGAACATCGGCGAGGAGTCGATCAAGGGCAATGAAGTGGTGCGCCGCGCCGCCGATCTGCTGCGCGCCAGTCCGCTGAACTTCCATGGCAACGTCGAGGGCAACGACGTCTACAAGGGCACGACCGACGTGGTGGTGTGCGACGGTTTCGTCGGCAACGTGGCGCTGAAGACGGCCGAGGGTCTGGCGCAGATGCTGGTGACGATGATCAAGGAAGAGTTCGGCCGCGACTGGCGCTCGAAGCTGATGGCGCTTGCCGCTTATCCAGTGTTGGCGCGTTTCAAGCGCCGCGTCGATCCGCGGCGCTACAACGGCGCCAGCCTGCTCGGCTTGCGCGGCATCGTGATCAAGAGCCACGGCGCCGCCGATGCGTTTGCGTTCGAATGCGCGCTGCGCCGCGCGTACGAGGAAGCGCGTCACAAGCTGCTCGAGCGCACGGTGGCGGCGATGCGGCCGTTCCTGGCGCAGTTGGCGCGCCGCGCGGCCGCGGCCGACGCCTGAGCATGGCGCGCTTCGCCCGCATCATCGGCACCGGCGCGGCGCTGCCGGAACGGGTGGTCACCAACGTCGAGCTGGCGCGCGAACTGGCCAAGCGCGGCATCGAAACCTCCGACGAGTGGATCGTCACCCGCACCGGCATCCGCCAGCGCTACCTGGCGGAACCCGGTCTGACGACTACCGCATTGGGCGCGCGCGCTGCGCGTGCCGCACTGGCCGACGCCGGCTGCGACGCGGCGTCGATCGATCTGCTGGTGGTCGCCACCTCCACGCCAGATCAGATCTTTCCCAGCACCGCATGCCTGATCCAGGCGCAACTGGGCGCCGTCGGCAGCGCCGCGTTCGACGTGCAGGCCGTATGCAGCGGCTTCGTGTACGGCCTGGCGGTGGCCGACGCGATGATGCGCGGCGGCGGCTACCGGCGCGCATTGGTGATCGGCGCCGAAATCTTTTCTCGCATTCTCGACTGGAACGACCGCACGACCTGCGTGCTGTTCGGCGATGGCGCCGGCGCGGTCGTGCTGGAGGCGGCCGAACGGCCGGGCGTGCTGGCGGCACGCCTGCACGCCGACGGCACGCAGGCGCAGATCCTGTGCACCGGCGGTCGCGTCGAAGGCGGCCGCGTCACCGGCGATCCCTTCCTGCGCATGGACGGCCAGGCCGTGTTCAAGTTGGCCGTCAACGTGCTGGACAGCAGCGCGCAGGAAGTGCTGGCCGACGCCGGCTTGACGGCGCAGCAGGTCGACTGGTTGATCCCGCATCAGGCCAACGTGCGCATCCTGAACGCGACCGCCAAGCGGCTCGGTGTGCCGCCGCAGCGGCTGGTCGTGACGGTCGATCGCCACGGCAATACGTCGGCGGCCTCGGTGCCACTGGCGCTCGACGTCGCGCGTCGCGACGGCCGCATCCGCCCGGGTCACAACGTCTTACTTCAAGGTGTGGGCGGCGGCTTCACCTGGGGCTCCGTGCTGGTTCGCTTCTGAGGCAGTCACGCGATGAAGATTGCGTTCGTTTTTCCCGGGCAGGGTTCGCAGTCGGTCGGCATGTTGGCGAGTTTCGCCGGCAACGCTGCCGTCGAGGACGTGCTGCGGCGCGCCTCCGCCGCCCTCGGACAGGATCTCGCCAAGCTGATCGCCAATGGGCCGGCCGAGGAGTTGAACCTCACCGTCAATACGCAGCCGTGCATGCTGGTGGCCGGCTACGCGATGTTCGCCGCCTGGCGCGACGCCGGCGGGCCGATGCCGTCGGTGATGGCCGGCCACAGCCTGGGCGAATACACGGCGCTGGCGGCTGCCGGCAGTCTGACGCTCGAGGATGCGGTGCGGCTGGTGCGCTTTCGCGCGCAGGCGATGCAGGAAGCGGTGCCGGTCGGCGTCGGGGCGATGGCGGCGATCCTCGGCCTCGACGACGCGCAGGTGCGGGCGGCCTGCGCCGAGGCGGCGCAGGGCGAGGTGGTGGAAGCGGTGAACTTCAACGCCCCGTCGCAGGTGGTGATCGCCGGACACAAGGCCGCCGTCGAACGCGCTTGCCAGAAGGCCAAAGAGCGCGGCGCCAAGCGCGCGGTCACGCTGCCGGTG
>JAKANT010000106.1 GCA_021823635.1 Pseudomonadota bacterium | reverse complement strand
AACCAACTGGCGGTGTTTCCCGACGCCGGCGGCATTCCCGAGGATGCGTTGCTCGCCATTGCGCGCGAGTTCAACTACTCCGAGACGACGTTCGTGCTACCGCCCGCCGATCCCAAGCACGCAGCGCGCGTGCGCATCTTCACGCCCGGCGGCGAACTGCCGTTCGCCGGCCATCCGACGATCGGCACAGCCTTCGTGCTGGCGTCGAGCGGCGTGCTCGAGCGCACGGCGACAGAAGTCGTGTTCGAAGAGGGTGTCGGGCCGGTGCCGGTGCGAATCGATCGCGACAGCGAGGGCGCCGTCGTGGGCTGCACGCTGACGGCGCCGCGCCTGCCCGAGCAGGGGCCGCCGGCGCCGCCGCAGGCGGCGCTGGCGCGCGTGCTGGGGATCGACGCCGCACTGGTGCTCGATGGCTCCGAGTGCTGGAGTTGCGGCGTTCCGTTCCTGGTCGTTCCGCTCGCTTCGGTCGATGCGCTGTCGGCCTGCAGACTCGAGCTCGGCCAATGGCGGCAGACACTCGCGGGCTACGCGACACGGAACGTGTACCCGGTCGCGCGCGCCGGCGACGATCGCTGGCGCGTGCGCATGTTCGCGCCCGACATCGGCGTGGCCGAGGATCCGGCCACCGGATCGGCCGCCGCCGCGTTCGCCGGCTGGCTCGCCAAGCGCAGCGCAACGCCCGACGGCACGCTGCGCGCGACGTTGTACCAAGGCACCGAGATCGGCCGCCCGAGCGAGCTGTTGCTGGAAGTCGATTTCGCGCGCGGTGCGCTAGCCGCGGTGCGCGTCGGCGGTGCGGCAGCGATGGTCGCGCAGGGCACTCTGTCCATTTGAACGTCGCCACTGCGCGAGTCGCCGCCGCACCGGAGGAATCTCGAACGCCACAGCCGCCTCGCCCTAAGCGAGGGCGCCCGGAGCCGGGTCGGTCAGGCGGCGGCGACCGGCCGCCGCAGTCCCACGTACTGCAGCTCGGCGAACACCAGCACAGTGACCGCCTGGGCGAGCACGAACGCCAGGCCGAAGGCGTTCGGCGCGATCCAGCCGGAGGCGAGCAGCAGAACACAAGCGGCGGCCCACGCCACATTGCAGCCGATGATCGCGAGCACGCTCGTGCGCGATGGACGCTTCGATGCGTACAGCACGACAGCGACGTACGGCACAAGCACAAACCCGGCGACACGCAGCAGGCTCGCCGGCAGCCGCAACCACTCGGCGAGCCAGGCCGCGCCGGCGATCATCAGAGCGGCAACGACTGCGCTGACGATGGCGTCGGCCAGCAGCGCACGCACAAGAAAAGCGGAAAACCGGTTCGACACGGGGACCTCCGTCGGCAGGGTTGTGATGGTGACGGCAAGCGTGAGGCCGCGCGATGCCGGCGTCGATTACCTGCGACGTCATGGCCGTGCGCCTGGCATTCACTTAAGCTTGCGGGGCCATGACGGCCGTCGATGTCAAACCGGTCGGTACGCTGCTGAGGGAGTGGCGGCAGCGTCGCCGGCTGAGCCAACTCGAGCTCGCGAATGCGGCCGACATTTCCACCCGCCACCTGAGCTTCCTCGAGACCGGCCGCGCGGCGCCGAGCCGCGAAATGGTGCTGCGGCTGGCCGAGCGGCTCGACTTGCCGCTGCGCGAGCGCAACACGTTGTTGCTGGCGGCCGGCTTCGCACCGATGTACGGACAGCGCCGACTGGATCATCCGACGCTCGCAGGCGCACGCGAGGCGATCGAGCGGGTGCTCGCCGCGCACGACCCCTACCCCGCTCTCGTGATCGACCGCTATTGGGTGCTCGTCGGCGCCAATCGCGCGGTACACCGCCTGCTCGACGGCGTGGACCCGGTCCTGCTCGCACCGCCGGTCAATGTGCTGCGGCTTAGCCTGCATCCGGCGGGACTTGCGCCGCGCATCGTCAACCTCGGCGAGTGGCGCGCACACCTGCTGTCGCGGCTGCGCCAGCAGATCGATGCCAGCGCCGACGCGCGGCTCGACGACCTGTTGCGGGAACTACGCGGCTATCCGGCGCGCGGCGGCGCGTCTGCCGGCGGCCCCGTCGATGCCGCGGTCGTCGTACCGCTGGTGCTCGCGACGGCGTTCGGCACGCTGCGGCTGCTCAGCACCACGACGGTCTTCGGCACGCCGGTCGAGGTGACGCTGGCAGAACTGGCGATCGAGTCTTTCTTTCCTGCCGACGCCGCAACCGCGCAGCGACTGCGGCGTCTCGCCGAGGCGGGCTGACGCTCGTGCGGCCGCGGCGTCGGCGCCGACCGAGCACCGACTACGCCGCCGCCTTGCGCGCCGCGCCCGGCTTAAAACCGGACTTGATCAGCGTGCCCTTGCGCGCGCGGTGGCCGCGATGCGCTTCCAGCTCCGCGCCGGTCACCGCGAGCCGGGTGGGCTTGTTGCGGTAGGTGCCCTCCACGTCGATGCCGGCCTCGCTGCACGGGATCGCCGCCAGCATCGACTCGCCCTCGTCCAGCCCCATCAAGGTCACGCCGCGGCCGCCGCCCGGCTGCGCCTTGATCTCGCTCGCCGCGAACACCAGCAGCCGGCCTTTCTCGGACACGCACGCGATGCGGTCGTCGCGCGCGGCATCCACCAGTTGCGGCCGCAGCGGCACGGCGCCTTCATCGACCGTGATGAACTGCTTGCCGCCCTTGACGCGCGACAGCATGTCGCCCAGCGTGCAGGCAAAGCCGTAGCCGTTGCTAGTCGCGACGAGCAGCGGCTGCCCCGCCGCCCCCGCCACATAGGCGACCAGCCGCGTGCCAGCCTCTAGTTCGATCATCGAGGTGACCGGTGCGCCGTCGCCGCGCGCCGACGGCAGTTGCGCCACCGGCACGGTGTAGACGCGGCCATTGCTGCCCAGCGCGACCAGGTGATCGACGGTGCGACATTCGAACGCGCCGTACAGCGCATCGCCCGGCTTGAACGTGAACTGGCTCGCGTCGTGGCCATGGCCGCTGCGCGCGCGCACGAAGCCCTTCTCGGACACGATCACCGTCACCGGCTCGTCGAGCACCTTCGTCTCGACGCTGGCGCGCTCGGCGGGCTCGATCAGCGTGCGCCGCGCATCGCCGAACTTCTTGGCATCCTCGTCGAACTCCTTCGCCACCTGGCGGCGCAAGGCGGCCGGCGAGCCGAGCAGTTTCTGCAAGGCCGCTTCGTCCTTGCGCAGCTCGGCCAGTTCCTGCTCGATTCTGATGCCCTCCAGCTTCGCCAACTGGCGCAGCCGCAGCTCCAGGATGTCCTCGGCCTGTCGCTCGGTCAGGGCGAAGGCCCGCATCAGCTCCGGCTTCGGCTCGTCGGCATTGCGGATCAGCTTGATCACGCGGTCGATGTTCAGCAGGATCTGGCGCCGGCCTTCCAGGATGTGGATGCGGTCCTGCACCTTGTCCAGGCGGTGCTGCGAACGGCGCCGCACGGTTTCGACGCGGAACTCGATCCACTCGGAAAGGATCTCGGGCAAGGCCTTCTGTCGCGGCCGGCCGTCGCGGCCGATCATCACCAGGTTGACCGGCACGCTCGCCTCGAGCGAGGTGTGGGCGAGCAGCACGTTGACGAATTCCTGCCGGTCCACCCGAGAGGTGCGCGGCTCGAACACCAGCCGCACCGCCGCCTCCTTGCCCGCCTCGTCGCGCACGGTCTCCAGCAGCGACAGCACCAGCGCGCGCGTCTGCTGCTGCTCGGCGGTCAGCGACTTCTTGCCGGGCTTGATTTTCGGGTTGGTCAGCTCCTCGATTTCCTGCAGCACCTTCTGCGCCGACGTGTTCGGCGGCAGCTCGGTGACGACCAGCTGCCATTGGCCGCGCGCGAGTTCCTCGAAGGTGTAACGGGCGCGCACCTTCAGGCTGCCGCGGCCGGTGGCGTAGACCTCGCGGATCTCGTCGGGCGACGAGATGATCTGGCCGCCGCCGGGGAAGTCCGGCCCGGGCATTGCGGCAAGCAATTCGTCGAGCGTGGCCTTCGGCTCGCGCAGCGCGATCTGCAGCGCCGCCACCACTTCGCGCAGATTGTGCGAAGGGATTTCGGTCGCCATGCCGACCGCGATGCCGGACGCGCCGTTCAGCAACACGAACGGCAGCCGCGCCGGCAGCAGCTTCGGCTCCTGCAAGGCGCCGTCGTAGTTCGGTGCGAAATCGACCGTGCCTTCTTCCAGTTCGTCCAGCAGCAACCGAGCGATCGGAGTCAGCCGCGCCTCGGTGTAGCGCATCGCCGCCGGCGCGTCGCCGTCGCGCGAGCCGAAATTGCCGTGACCGTCGATCAGGGGGTAGCGCAGCGAGAAGTCCTGCGCCATGCGCGCCAGCGCCTCGTACGCGGCGGCATCGCCGTGCGGATGAAACTTGCCGAGCACGTCGCCCACGACGCGCGCGCTCTTGACGGGCTTGGCATTGGCCGATAGGCCCATCTCGTTCATCGCGTACAGGATGCGCCGCTGTACCGGCTTCTGGCCGTCAGCGATGTCGGGCAGCGCGCGGCCTTTGACCACCGACACCGCGTAGTCGAGATAGGCGCGGCTGGCGAAGCGCGCCAACGCGAGCGCCTCGCCGCCTTCATCCTGCGGCTTGAAAAGGGTCTGCTGTTCTGACATCGGTCAGTCCGTCATCGAAAATAGTAGGAAGCCCGCCGTCGCGGTTCGGCGCCGGCGGCATGGCCGCCGCCGCGGCGGATTCAATGCATCAGCGATCGTTCGCGCCCGACGCCGCGCCGGTCCAGGAACAGCTTGAGGAATTCCTCGGCCGGCATTGGCCGCGCGAACAGGAAGCCCTGCGCCGAGTCGCAGCCCAGGTGCTGCATCCAGGTCTGCTGCGCCTGCGTTTCGATGCCTTCGGCGGTGACGCTGATGCCGAGCGAGCGCGCCATCTCGATCACCGCCTTGACGATCGTCAGCGTGCGCGCGTCGCGCATGCACTCGACCGTGAAACTGCGGTCGATCTTCAGACGCTGGATCGGCAGATCGCGCAGATGCGCCAGCGACGAGAAGCCGACGCCGAAGTCGTCCAGCGCCAGCTTGACGCCCGCATTGCGCAGCCGCACCAGGTTTTCGCGCGACACGGCCGAGGTGTCGAGCAGGCCGGTCTCGGTCACTTCGACCTCGATCTCGGTCGGCGCGACCTGAAATTCCGCCAGCACGTCGAGCAGCCGCTCGACGCAGCCGAGTTGCCGCAACTGCACGCCGGAGACGTTGATCGCCAGCGGCGGTACGTCCAGCCCGAGGCTGCTCCAGACCTGGCGCGCGCGGCACGCCTCGCGCACGACCCAGTCGCCGAGCGCCACGATCAAGCCGCTTTCCTCCGCGATCGGGATGAACTCGGCCGGCGAAATATCGCCCAGTTCGGCATCCTTCCAACGCACCAGGCATTCGGCGCCGATCATCTTGCCGTCGGCCATCGACACCAGCGGCTGGTAGAACAGCTTGAAATCGCGCGTCTCGACCGCCTTGCGAAGCCGTTGCTCGAGCCGCAGCCGCAAGTCCACACGGCGCGCCACCATCGGCGTGTATAGCGCGTAGGTACGGCGGCCGTCTTCCTTCGCCTGGTACATGGCCGCGTCGGCGGCATTCAGCAGCGAATCGAGGTCCACAGCGTCCTGCGGAAAGAACGCGATGCCGATCGACGGCGTGACGTTGACCTCGATGCCGAGCACGCGCGCCGGCTCGGACACCGCGGCAATCAGCGCGCGCGCGGTCTCCACCGCCGCCTCGGCGCGCGGCACGTCCACCAGCAGCGCCACCAGCTCGTCGCCGCCGCGGCGGCCGACCAGGTGCGGCTCGCCGATCACGCTTTTCATGCGCGCGGCGACGATGGCCAGCACCTGGTCGCCGACGCGATGGCCGTAGCCGTTGTTCAACAACCTGAAGTTGTCCAGATCGAGGAACAGCAGCGCGCACGAGCGTCCGTTCGCGTACGCCTCGGCGAGCGTGCGCCCGGCGCGTTCGTCGAACGTCTGCCGGTTCGGCAACTGCGTCAGCGGGTCGAGCGTGGCCAGCCGCTCGATGCGTTCCTGCACCTGCACCTGCTCGGTAATGTTCTTGCCGATGCCGCGATAGCCGCGGAACTGGCCCGCGTCGTCGAAGATCGGGTCGCCGGCGGTGAGCGTGAACACCGCCGTGCCGTCGGGCAGAAACCGGCGCACGATCAGATCGCGAAAGGGCCGCCGTGCGTCCAGGTCCGCGCGGTGCTCGTCCCAGGTGGCCGGCTTGATCGGATCGCCGGGCAGATCCCAGCGGCAGCGTCCGAGCAGATCAGACTCCGCCAGCGGCAGCGCGCGCGCCGGGCCCTGGCGAATACTGGTGAAGCGGTA